>NZ_SRLW01000199.1:0-18773 GCF_006518215.1 Myxococcus sp. AB025B | reverse complement strand
GTCGCCAGCGGGGAGACGCGGCTGGGCACGCCCTGACGTCGCGAGGCTAGCGGTCGTTCCACTTCGGCGGGCGCTTCTCCAGGAAGGCGGAGACGCCCTCCCCCGCGTCGTCCGCGAGCACGTTGAGCGACAGCTGGGACGCGAGGAACTCCAGCGCCGCGGGCAGCGGCAGGTCCTCCGCGGTGAAGAAGGCCCGGCGCCCCAGCGCGAGCACCGCCTGGCTCTTGCCGGCGAGCTTCCCCGCCAGCGCCGCCACCGCCCCGTCCAGCTCCGCGGCGGGCACCACGCGGTTGACCAGCCCCAGCGCGAGCGCCTCGCGCGCGGGCAGCTTGTCCCCCGTCAGCACCAGCTCCAGCGCGCGCTTGCGCCCCACGTGACGCTGCAGGAGCGCCATCATCATCATCGGGAACAGGCCCACGTCGATCTCGGGCGTGCCGAAGTCCGCGCCCTCCACCGCCACGGCGAGGTCACACGCGAGCACCAGCCCCAGGCCGCCCGCCAGCGCGTGCCCGTTGACGCGCGCCACGGTGGGCTTGCGCGCCTCCTGGAACCGGGCCAGCAGCTTCCCGTAGGAGCGGCGGCCGTCGTGCGTGGCGAGGAAGCCGCCGTCGCCGGCCATCTGCCCCAGATCCCCGCCCGCGCAGAAGACCTTCTCGCCGGCGCCGGTGAGCACCACCACGCGCACGGCGGGGTCCGCGTCCGCGCGGTCCAGCCCGTCCATCAGCGCCTTCACCACCGTGGGCGACAGGGCATTGCGCGCCCGGGGCCGGTCGATGGTCAGGTGCGCTTGGGGACCTTGGACTTCGTAGCGGACTTCTCCGACGACTTCTCCGGCTTCCATGCAGGGGACTCCGCGCCTGGCGACGCGTCGGCCAGGACGCCGTGAAGGAAGGTTTCGGCGATCTGCGCCTTGGCGCGCTCCAAAGCCTGGGTGTCGCGCGCGTCGGCCAGCCCCGTGACGAAGGCCGTCAGCCCCATCTCGATGGCGCCGAAGAGCAGCGCGGACGACAGGAGCGGGTCCGTGTCCGAGCGCAGCTCCCCCGCCTCCTTCGCCCGGGTGAACAGCTCCGAGGACAGGCGGATGGCGTCCACGAAGGCCGTCTGCCGGTTGATGCGGGAGCCCGCGGGGCTGCGGGCAATCTCCAGGATGAGGACCTTCACCGCGCGCGGGTCCACCCGGTACGCCTCGAAGGCCACGTCCACCACGCCGCGCACCTTCTGCGCCAGCGTCCCCTCGCCCTCCACCACCGCGCGCACGCGCGTGACGAAGCCGCTCCAGCCCGTGTCGAACACGGTCTCCAGCAGCTCATCCTTGTTCTTGAAGTAGTGGTACACGAGGCCGTAGGCGACGCCGGCCTCCTTGGCCACGTCCGCGATGCGGCACCCGTGATAGCCCTTGCGGGCGAACACATCGATGGCCGCCCGCAGGATGGTGCGGCGGCGTTCGCTCTCGCGGTTGCCGTTGTCCGCCGCCGACTTGCTCTGGCCCACGACGTCCTCCACCGGCCGGTTGATTCTTCAATCAGCCGAGGTGGACCCTACGGACGTGGGCTCCCGGGGTCAATGGGTACTTCACCGGGAGCCCGCGTCAACCGCGTCTAGAGCACGGTGCCCGTCACCGTGGGGGCGACGACCTGGACCTTGTGGCCGTCGAGCTGGGCGGCCGTGTACGTGCAGACCGCGTCCGACTTCCAGGGGATGGGCTGGGGGAACGGCCCCGGCTGAGGCTCCTGGGAGACGTCGTGCTTGTCCTTGATGAGGTAGCGCACGACGGCGTACGACGGGTAGGTCAGCGGGATGGCGCCGGTGATGGCCGGCTCGATTTCAATCGGGCCCTCCGCGCCGGAGTTGCAGCCGTCACCCTGCGAGTTCTGGGCGATCATGTTGAACCACGGGTCCGCGACCAGGAACGTGGCGCTGGCCGAGCCGAAGTGGTCGATGGCGACGTTGGTGGCCGGAGGCGGCGGGGAGATCTGACGCACCGTGTCCGGGCGGTCCAGCGAGTGCGGCACGCCCGTCCAGAGGATGCGCTCCTGCACCCAGATGAGCGTGCTGGTGTCGTGGACGCCGTTCTTGCCGTCCCAGCGGCCGTTGCCGTTGGTGTCGACGAAGCGCTCGCCCGCGTCCCAGGTGCCGTTGTCGTTGTTGTCGACGAAGGGCTCGGTCAGGTCCACGAAGGCCTCGCCCGTGTCCCACTGGCCGTTGTTGTTGTCGTCGCTGAAGGCCTCCTCACCGGAGGTGACCGCGATGAGCGAGACCAGGTTGTCGCGCGGGTTGTTGATCTTGTTGGGGCGGATGGGGTCGGCGCGCTGGGGCTCCGGCCGGTTCGACTGCGGCTGCGGCGGAGTGCCGTGCGCGGCCAGCGGGTTCTGCTCCCACAGGAAGGGCTGCATCCACAGCGGCGCCAGGTACTCACCCGTGTGGGTGGCGTCGTTGGTGGGGTTCCAGGTGAACTCACCCGGGTCCACGTCCTGCGGCAGGGGCAGCGAGGTCTTGTAGAGCACCTGCGCGTTGCCCACGACGTCCGTGAGAGAGGTGGCGGTGGGGCCGATGGTGCCGGCCTCCGTCAGGAAGGACACCTGGGCGCCCTCGATGCCGTCGCCGTTGCGATCACCCACGTGGGCGATGCAGTTCACCTTCACGCCGGCGATGAGCGAGCGGGCCTCGTCCCACGCGCCGATGGCGTGGTGCAGACCGGAGGCCTCACCGGACCACGAACCACACTGGAAGGTCAGCTGGCGGGAGCTCGAGTTGGTGCCGGCGAAGCTGATGACCGGAGAGATGACCGACTTGGCCTCCGCGCCCTCACCCGCCGAGGCGACCACCACCACGGAGGTGACGCGGCCGCCCGTGGCCGTCACCTGCATGGACACGATGCCGTCCCCGGGGTTGGTCGTCCCCTCGGCCGGCGACAGTTGGACCCCCGGCACCTCCGACTGCAGTGAGAACCGCACCTGCGTGCCGGCCTGCGGCATGCCACGCGAGTCCACCGCCCGGAAACGCAGGGTGGTGATCTCACCCAGACGCGGCCTGGCCGGATTCTGATCCACGAATTCAAGCGTGGCGGGAGCTGGCGAGGAACACGCCAACAACACCATGCTCGTGAGGGCCATCCACGAGGCAAGACCCGGACGCATCAGCGAAGACTCCTTGGACGAAGAAGGAAGCACGCTGTGCGCACGCGGCGCACAGCGCATTTCCGCCATCTTCCCGGTCTACCTACCGTCCAGTCAAGGACAGGACAGGAGGACCGAGGGGCCCCTTGCGTCCGGCCAGGGACCCCCGAGGGGTGGGATTCAGGCGATGGTGCCGCTGAACATCACCCGGGCGACCCCGAGCAGGCGGTCCACGTCCCGTGCGGTGAGGCCCCGGGCGCGCGCGAAGTCAGACAGGGGACGCAGCAGGTCCTCCGTCTGGGCAAGGGTCTGCTCCGTTCCCGTGAACAACTCTCCCAGGCTGACGCCAAGGGCGTTGGCCAGGGCGGCGAGGGTCTCCACATGAGGGACACGCTCGCCGCGTTCGATCATGGAAAGGAAGGAGACGCTGATCTGAGCCCGCTCCGCGAGCTCTTCCTGCGTCCACCGCTCCGGCCTCTGCGTACGAAGCTCGCGGATGCGCTGGCCGATTCGTTTTCCGAGGTCCGACACGAAATACTTCTCCTGGCTGCTTGGGGGTTGTGGAACCACCATTCACCTTCGGTGATTCCTAGCCGCCCGAACCGAACGATCCCAACCCAGTGACGCTGAAATTCACACCGGAAAATTCCAGTCCGATATCACGTCTGAGGGTCACCACCCCTTCAATGCGCCAGCAATTACACGCTGGCCCATATGACACGCCCAGTGTCTGCTGGGCGAAGGGCTTCAACGCCTCTTGGTTTGTTGGATCCTGGTAGAGGGGCTGCACCAGGGCTTCGTACCGCACCCCGAGGCCAAATCCGAGCGTCAAACGCGTACCCGCGATGAGAGCCTGGGCCCGCTCGGCCGTGGGGAGGCCGGGCGTTTCTCGGGATACGCTGCCTACCAGGGCATCCAGGGGGCGGCGGATGGAATCCGGGCCCAGGGCGTTGGGGATTTCACCCCGGTCGATGGCCGTCTGGGCGGTGGTGAGGATGTCGTCGTAGCGCGCGTAGAGCGCCTGGCCCTTGCCGTTGTCGATGTTGAAGTCGCCGGTGATCTGGGTGACACGCCCCGAGTTGGGGTCGAAGCGAACCATCCCACCGGCGGTGAGCATTCCCAGGCTCGTCGTCAGGCGCGCGAAGGTGTCACGGAGGACCGGCTCGGGATCTCCAAGCTTGTTCGCGGCGGGTGCGTAACGCGTCAGGTCGAAACCCTGGCCGATGCGCAGCCGCAGCGGCTCGCGGTAAGCGTTGCCCACCTTGACGCGCAGCGTCTGGTCCACGGCGAAGACGCCCTGGAGGAAGCCCCGCGTGCGGCCATCCAGGTCCAGGGGCACGGCGGCGTCGACCTCGTCGTAGGGCTGGGCGAACCCAGGCCCCCGCTGCGCGCCCGCGGACGGCACGTGGCCCCAGCCGCCCGGCACGTAGCGCAGCTCCAGCGAGGGCGCGAAGGAGTGCCGGTAGCGGTTCTTCTCCCCGTCCCACGTGCGCGTGAGCTGGGTGTCCACGAGCAGGCCCGCGATGGGGTAGCCGCGCTGCCACGTCCTGCCCGAGTACTCGCCGGCCCAGACGTCCTGGCGCACGCCCAGCGACGGCGTCACCCGCGCCACGTCGCCCAGGGGGATGGACGTGGCGAGCCGGGAGGTGAGGTCGATGCGATCTCTCGCCTCGCGGTCCCGCGTGTCGAAGCGGCCGTTGCCCTGCCCCGGGTCCACCGGGTACGTCGGGTCCGTGTAGTGGTAGCCCAGCGGGAGGTAGATGCCATCGCGGCGGAAGATGCCGTCGACGCCCTCGTCCCCGAACCCGCCCGTCATGGGGGCCAGGCGGGTGAACTCGGCGCGCAGCCCTCCGACGATGCCGCCGAACAGGGGGCGCTCCGGCAGCGCGTAGACGATGCCGGGCAGTCGCTGGAACGTCACCGGCGAGGGCAGATCCGGCCGCAGCGGGTCCACCTGGGCCGGCACGCGGTTGTCCTGGAAGAAGCGATAGGGCCAGCGGATGTCCTGGCGCAGGGACACATCCAGGCCCGCGTACGAGTCCTCCTGGCGGCGGAACACGGTGGCGGTGCTGCGCAGGTAGTCGAGGCCCTGGAGGATGACGTCGGCGGTGAGGTCGCGCGTGTAGTTGCCGTCCGACACGAACGACGCGTCCACCCGGTCGTACCAACCGGAGCCCAGGTCCTGGAAGTGCTGCCAGGACGCCTCGCCGCGCCAGCCCCGGGGCACGTCGACGTAGGTATAGGCGTCGGGCGCTCCTTCTGGGTACAGGTAGAAGTCGCCGCTCCGAGGATCTCTCAGAGGGCGGGAGTCGTGCAGCACGCCGAGCGACACCCGGCCTCGGGCCGTCTCGCTGGGCACATAACGGAACTCCGTGCGCAGCCGCGGGCCCTTCACGCCAAACAGCCGGGGCTCCTGGGTTTCGAACCTGGCGCCCTCCGGCCCCCGCAGCACCGTCTGGTCCGACGAGCCGAGGAAGTAGCCCGGGGTGAAGGTCATGTCGTAGCTGCGCCCCAACGTGAGGAAGAACGGCTGCTCGAGGCTGAAGCCGCTCTGCCCCGAGAAGTTCGGGTTGGGGATGAGGAAGCCCGTGCGGCGCTCGGCCAGGGGCAGGTACACCCAGGGCAGCGCGAAGATGGGGACGGACTCCACGTACACCACGGGCCACGACAGGGTGGCGCGCTCGCCGAGGATGACGTTGGCGGACCGGGCCTCCATGCGCCAGGTGGGCTCCCCCGGGCCGCACTCGCACGGGGTGAAGGCCAGGTCGTCCACGGTGAAGGCGTTGGGCCCGGTGCGGCGGATGCGGGTGCCGCTGAGGATGATGGGCGTCTCGCCCATGGAGCGCAGCTCCTCGGGCGTCTTCGCCGCGAGCATCGCCTCCTGGGTGACGCCCTTCTTCTGCATGAAGAGGCCGCCCTGGAGCGTGGCCTCGAAGGAGCGGATGTCCACCCTGACGTCATCCGCGACGGCCGCCATGCCGCCGGGGCCCACGAACATGACGTTGCCGGTGGCCGTGGCCACCTGATTCGCCTCGTCGTACGTCACCTCGTCCGAGCGCAGCAGCATCTCGCCGGTGCGCAGCTCGCAGTGGCCGCGCGCGGTGAGGACCTGCTTGTCGGCCTCGTAGGTGAGGAAGTCGGCGGCCAGCTCCACCGTCTCGCCGGAGGGGAGCTGGACCTGGGTGGCGAGCGGAATCTGCGCCGAGGAGACCAGCAGCGCGGCGGCGAGCGGAACGAGGAGGCTCATTCAGGGGTGCAAGGTATGCCGCGCCACGGCCGCGCGGGGGCCCTTATCACCGAGCGGTGCGCTGAAAATCCAACGAAATGACGTTCCCGTCCTGCTGAGCCTGCACCGGGGCCTGCTGCCGCAGCTGCACGGTGACGCGCACGTTGCGGCCTTCCGCGTCCGCGTCCACCCGGGTGACGGGCGAGTTGAAGTAGGAAGTGTCCAGCGGCCGGGTGTTGTTGCTCAGGTCGATGCGGCTGTTCTCCAGCTCCAGCACCACCGCGTTGCCCGTCTCGCTCACGCTGTAGCGCACCGGCTCGTTGGTCCGGATGAAGACGCGCGACACCCCACCCTGCTGCTGGAAGCCCACCAGCGTCATCGTCTTGCGACGCGAGGACACCTCGGCCGAACCGCCGCTCGACACCTCGCGGCGCTCCCGGGGCTGGGCCATGGCGACGCGCCCCTGCTGGCGGCGCTCACGCTCGGCGCGGGCCTCCTCCTCGCGCTGACGGCGGGCCTCGGCGGCCTCCTCCTTCGCGGCCTGGGCGGCGGCGCGCTTCTCCTCGGCGGCCGCCTTCGCGGCGGCGCGAGCGTCCTCTTGTTGACGCTTCTTCTCGTCGGCGGCGGCCTGGGCGGTGGCGCGGCGCTCATCGGCTGCGGCCTCGGCGGCGGCACGGGCCTCCTCCTCCTGGCGCTTCCTGTCGTCGGCGGCGGCCTTCGCGGAGGCCTGGGCCTCGGCCTCCTGGCGCTTCCTGTCGTCGGCGGCGGCCTGGGCGGCGCGCTGCTCCTCCTCGCGCTGGGCCGCGGCGCGGGCCTCGGCCTCCTGCTGGCGCTGGCGCTCGGCGTCGGCGTCCTGCTGGGCGCGGGCGGTGGCCTCGGCGGCGGCCTTCTCCTGGGCCTGGCGCTCGGCCTCGGCGCGAGCGGCGGCCTCGGCGGCGGCCTTCTCCTGGGCCTGGCGCTCGGCCTCGGCGCGAGCGGCGGCCTCGGCGGCGGAGCCATCCGCGGCGGGCTGGGTGGGCGCGGCCTGGGCCACGGCCTGCCCTGTGCTTCCGACGACCTTGACGATGAGCTGGCTGTCGGTGGCCTGGATGTCGGTCTCCACCTCGCGCTCGAAGCCGATGAGCACGCGGGCGATGGCGGAGTCATCCGAGCCGTAGCTGGCGGTGCGGATGCCCGTCACCGTGCCATTGCCCACCTGCGTCTCCTCGGGGACGCCGTTGAAGACGGCCTCCGCGATGTCGATGACGAGCCGGGGCGGGTCGGTCATCGTGAAGGTGGTGAAGTTCGCCTTCTTCGAGCCGGAGATGGTCACCGTCCCGCCATTCACCTGCACGCTGGTGATGGTGTTCAGGTTCGCCGCCGGAGCCTGCGCGAGCGCCATGCAAGGCACGAGCACCACACCGAGCAGCCACACCGCTGAGGCCTTCATCGACCACTCCCCTTCACGTTGACAGTGGGCTCGGATGCTAACACGCGCCCATCACCCTCCAACTTTCCAGCCACACCGCCGCGCGAAGGGCTAGCGCAGGCGAGGCAGGGACGGCGCGCGGTTGCGGTGCGTGCGCGCGTACTCGATGAGGTTCTTGATGTCGTAGCAGATCTGCCGGATGTCGTGCCCCATCGTCAGCTCGATGTGGCTGTTGCCCTTGACCGGCCGCCACAGCAGGTACTCGCTCTTGGCCGCGCGGTACACGCTCCGGGTGGACTCCACCGAGGCGAGCGGATCCATGTCCCCGAAGATGATGGCCATGGGGATGTGGATCTTCTCGAAGCCGCGCTTGAAGTCGTAGCCGGTGCGGTAGCAGACCATCTCCCCTCGGCGGATCCACCGGGCGAACTGCTCGATGACCTTGCGCGGCTCGCGCTCCCCGCCCTCGCGCAGCAGCCACCGGATGTCGTCGGCGCCCACGCGCTCCGGGTTGATGAGCCGGTTGAGCCGCGTGGTGAGCTGTTGGTACAGCGGCGAGTCCTCCGCCTTGCCAATCTGCCGCTCGACGAACTTGAGGATGAGGTCCACGGGCACCGCGTCGAAGCGCAGCTTGCGGCGCTCCTCCGGCACCAGCTTGCGGCCCAGCTTCGCGTTGAACGCGCCCACCCCGCGCGACAGGAGCTTCTTGCCCAGGCCGTTGACGTCCCCGCCCAGGTTCACCCCGGCGAGCGTCATGTCGATCATCCCCGCGAGCATGGGCGCGCCGTGCGCGAGCATGCGCAGCGCCATGAAGCCCCGCCCCAGGTCCGCGGGCGAGCCGATGGTGATGAGGCCCTCGAAGTCGTCGTGGATGCCCGTGTAGCCGTAGCCCAGCATCCCGCCCATGGAGTGGCCGCAGTAGAAGATGCGCTCGCGGCGGGTGATGCGCTTGACGCCCGACACGGCGGCCGGCAGGTCGTAGAGGAAATAGCTGTCCAGGTCCCAGCCGTAGTCCAGGTCCGGCGGCAGCGGGCGCTTGAAGCGCTCGGCGCGCTCCTTCTGGAAGGCGATGGAGCTCTTGCCGTGGCCGCGCAGCTCCAGGATGTGGATGTCCACGCCGAAGAAGAGCAGGTTCTTGACGAACTGGCCGCTCGTCCACGTGTGACGGTTCTGCGAGAAGCCATGCACCAGCAGCAGCGGCTCGCCGAACAGCGGCTGGGCGAACGGCTGCTTCACCGGACGGTAGCGAGTGATGACCAGCGACCAGCCGTCCGCCGTCTCCACCACGTACTTCGTCTTCGTGTAAAGCGCCCGGAAGTCGACTTCGTCGATGGACGGGATGGCGGGTCCCGTGGTGGTCGCGGCTCTCCAGTCCGGCAGGCGCATGCCTTGAATCTACGGCGGCTGATGCAACGCGCCAAGGATTCCCCCTCGGCCCGTGCGTCTTGCCCGTCCTGGACGCAAGGCCCGTCCTGGGAGGTCACCCGCTGCAGGCGGGCCTCGGCGCGCCCTGCCCCGCTGCTCCAGGTCCCTGTCGGGAAGGTGGCGCGAGCCGACCCCTCAGGGAGTCCCCAGTCGCGCCCGCACCATGCCCACCAGGAACAGCGAGCCGGTACACAGCACCAGGCCCTCGGGCCCCGCGCGCCGCCGGGCCTCCGCGAGCGCCGCGTCCACGTCCGGCCAGGCGGTGACGTCCTGCACCAGGGCGCGCGCCTCGTCGAGATAGGCCGTGGGTGGAAGCGAGCGGGACGTCTCCAGGGGCGTCAGCTGCACGGAGGCACACGCGGGGAAGAGGGCCCGCATCATCGGCCCCCGATCCTTGTCCGCCACCACGCCGAAGACACAGTGGACCGGGCGCCCCGTGTACAGGGCACGCAGGGAGGCGAGCAGCACCTCCACCCCCGCCGGGTTGTGCGCGCCATCCAGGAGCACGACCGGTCGCTCGCCCACCTCCTCCAGCCGTCCAGGCCAGCGCGCCGAGCCGAGCCCCGCCTTCGCCTCCTCGCTCGAGACCGCCACGCCACGCGAGGACAGGCTCTCCAGGCAGGCCAGCGCCACCGCCGCGTTCTGGACCTGATGGGGGCCTCGAAGCGACACACGCAGCCCCTCCAGCCGCCACGCCACGCCCTGGTACGTGAGGCTCCCGTCAGGCTGCAGCCGCGCCTCGAAGTCCCGCCCCTCCACGACGAGGGGCACGCCGAGCACCCGCGCGCGGGCCTCGATGGCCTCCAGCGCCTCGGGGGCCTGCCGGGCGACGACGCAGGGCACGCCGGGCTTGAGGATTCCGGCCTTCTCACCGGCGATCGCGGCCAGGGTGTTGCCCAGGTACTCCATGTGGTCGAACGAGACGGGGGTGATGGCCGTCACGGTGGAGGGCGCGGCGGTGGTCGCGTCCAGCCGGCCACCCAGCCCCGTCTCCAGCACGACGACGTCCACGCCCACACGCGCGAAGTGCCACAGCGCCACGACGGTGCCGAACTCGAAGTACGTCATCGGCTCGGCGACGGCGGAGGGGTAGCGCTCCAGCACATCGAGGATGGCGCGGCCGAAGTCCTCGTCGGAGATGTCCTCGCCGCCCACGCGGATGCGCTCGTTGACGCGCACCAGGTGCGGGGACGTGTAGAGGCCCACGCGGTGGCCCGCGGCCTGGAGCGCGGTGGCGGCGAAGGCGCAGGTGCTGCCCTTGCCGTTGGTGCCGGCGACGTGCAGCACCGGATAGCGGCGCTCGGGGTGGCCCAGGGCCTCGAGCGCCTCGCGCACCCGCTCCAGCCCCAGCTTGATGCCGGAGGGGTTGAGCCGCGAGAGGAAGGCGAGTGCTTCCTCCGGTGTCCTGGGCGCGCTCATGAGGGATGCCAATGAGCGCGCGGGCTCAGCCCAGCAGGCCGAGGAGCTGCCCCAGCCGGGCGCGCAGGTCCTTGCGGTTGACGATGTTGTCGATCATCCCGTGCTCGAGCAGGAACTCCGAGCGCTGGAAGCCCTCGGGCAGCTTCTGGCGGATCGTCTGCTCGATGACGCGCGGACCGGCGAAGCCGATGAGCGCCTTGGGCTCGGCGAGGATGACGTCCCCCAGCCAGGAGAACGAGGCCGCCACGCCGCCCGTCGTCGGGTGCAACAGCACGGAGATGTAGGGCTTGTTGCCGGTGCGGAAGCGGGCGATGGCCGCGGACGTCTTCGCCATCTGCATCAGCGAGAAGATGCCCTCCTGCATGCGCGCGCCGCCGGACGCCGAGAAGATGAGCGCGGAGCACTTCAGGTCATGGGCGCGCTCGAAGGTCCTCGCCACCTTCTCGCCCACCACCGAGCCCATGGAGCCGCCCATGAACTCGAAGACGAACGCACCCACCGACACCTGGTGCCCGCCGATGCGGCCCACACCGGAGATGAACGCGTCGTTCTCCTCCAGGCTCTTGCGCGTGGCCTTCAGCCGGTCCTTGTACTTCTTCGAGTCGCTGAACCCGAGCGGGTCCTGCGGCTCCAGCTCCTTGTCGAACTCCTCGAAGCTGTCCGGATCCAGCAGCGTCGCCAGCCGCGCGCGCGCGTTCCAGGGGTGGTGGTGGTCGCAGTGCGGACACACCATCCAGTTCTTCTCCAGCTCCTGCCGGTAGATGATCTCGTCGCAGCTCTCGCACTTGGCCCACAGGCCCTCCATGCGAGACGGTCCGGGCTCGGGCTGCTGCTGGGTGTCGACGGCGATGCGCGGCTTCTTCGAAAACCAGGCCATGAGAACGGCGGGGGTTAATCCGCCCGTCCCCGCCCGTCAACCGTTCCGTGTGGCGCGATGCGTCGCCGCCCGGGGGACGGGCTAGAACTCGAACACGTCGTTGAGCTCCAGCACCTCCACCGGCATGCTCGCCAGCTCCTTCTTGAGCTGGGCCACGAAGGCCGGCTTGAGGTGGTAGAGCATGACCGAGGCCCCGTTGCGCTCGAACTTGCGCAGCTCCAGCCCCAGGGTGTGGGGCGTCAGGTGGCCGGAGATGTCGGCCAGCGACTGGAGGGCGTTGGGGAAGGAGGTCTCCAGGAGGAGGGCCTTGAGGTTCTTCGTCTCGTTCAGGGCCTTCCAGAGCTTGTCGGTGGGACCGGTGTCCCCGCTCATGGCGAGCGTGCTCTTGCCGTTGGAGATGATGAAGCCGCAGGACTCCACGGGGTGGCTCACCGGGACGCTGCGCACGGTGTAGGGCCCCACCTGGAAGGTGCCGCCGGCGCGGAAGGTCTGGATGCGCAGGACGGGGTTGGCCTTGGTCGGGATGCGGGTGAAGTCCGGCCAGAGGGCGTTGTTGAACATGTTCTCGCGCAGGGCCTTGGCGCACTCGCGAGAGGCGTGGATGGTGACGGGCTTGTCCCGGCGACCGATGACCAGGTCCGCCATCAGCGGCAGGTCCTTCACGTGGTCGAAGTGGCTGTGGCCCACGAGCACGTGGTCCACCCGGCACAGCTCGTCCAACGAGAGCGTCCCCGTCAGGGCGCCCGCATCGAGCGCCAGCACGTCATCGACGAGGAAGCACGTGCTCTTGCACGTGGGGAGCTCGCCACCGTGGCAGCCGAGGACGCGGAGCTTCACGCTAGAGGTCTCCGAACTTCCACTTCATCTCCAGGTATTGGAGGAAGTCGTGGAGTCTGGCCGTGTCATACACGGTGACTCTGTCACCACTGCGTGAGATGAGACCCGCGCGGACCAGCCGGTCCAGCACGTTGCGCACCGCGGGCTCGCCCACGCCAATCTGCCGGGGCATCTCGCGGACGACGAAGTCGATGTCCGTCCCCGTCCCCTCATCCGAGGGGCGGCCTCGCGACTGGGCGGTCTGGATGAGCTGGTGCACCACCCGGCTGGCCGGATCATTGTGCAGCAGGTTTTCAATCTGGGCGTCCGCCTCCGACAGGCGCTCGGCCAGCTTCTTGATCATCCGGACGGCGATCTCCGCGTTGCCGCGGATCATCGCCTCGAACGTCTTGGGGTCGATGACCAAGAGCCGGGCGTCCTCGTTGACCACCGCGGACGCGTTGCGCGGCTTGTTGGAGATGATGGCCATCTCCCCGAAGAACTCGCCGGGCCCGAGGACGGCCAGGACCTTCTCCACGTCGCGCACGCGCTTGGAGATGGAGACCTTGCCCGCCTGGATGACGAACATCTCCCGGCCCGCCTCTCCCTCACGGAAGAGTTCGGTGCCCTTTGGGAATTCCTTGCCGAAACGTTGAAAGAGGGTTTCCTCGGCGCCCATCCTGCGAGGAGTCAATCAGCCCCTCCCCCCCTGGTCAAATTACCTTTTGTACGGACCGGTGGGACACACCGTGGGTCCGGGCTCGCCGCAAACCCGACACCGGGGGCTCGGAGCCCGAGACAACGGACTCCGGGGTCGATAGAAGGCCGCCCGTGGGAACGACCTACAAAGACTCCGGAGTGGACATCGAGGCCGGCGACGCGTTTGTCGACCGAATCAAGCCCTACGCCGCGCGCACGATGCGCCCGGAGGTCGTCGCGGGAGTCGGCGGCTTCGGGGGATTGTTCGCGCTGCCACCCGGCAAGTACCGCGAGCCGGTGCTGGTGGCGGGCACGGACGGGGTGGGCACCAAGCTGAAGGTGGCCTTCGCCGCGGGCCGGCACGGCACGGTGGGCATCGACCTGGTGGCGATGTCGGTGAATGACATCCTCACGTGCGGCGCGGAGCCGCTGTTCTTCCTGGACTACTTCGCCACGGGCCGCCTGGAGGTGGACGCGGCGGCGGAGGTGGTGAAGGGAATCGCCCAGGGCTGCGAGCAGGCCGGGTGCACGCTGCTCGGCGGCGAGACGGCGGAGATGCCGGGCTTCTACGCGCGGGGAGAGTACGACCTGGCGGGCTTCTGCGTCGGCGTGGTGGAGCGCTCGGCCATCATCGACGGCAAGAGCATCCGGCCCGGGGACGCGCTCATCGGGTTGACGTCGTCGGGGCTGCACAGCAACGGCTACTCGCTGGCGCGCAAGGTGCTGCTGGAGAACGCGAAGCTCGCGCTGGACGCGACGCCCGAGGGGCTGGGGCGCTCGCTGGGTGACGCGCTGCTGGAGCCCACGCGCATCTACGTGAAGGACGCGCTGGCGCTGACGCAGGCGGTGAAGGTGAAGGGCATGGCGCACATCACGGGCAGCGGCATCCCCGGCAACCTGCCCCGGTGTCTGCCGGACGGGACGCGCGCGGTGCTCAGCGAGAAGTCCTGGGTGAAGCCGCCCATCTTCGACCTCATCGCGAAGCTGGGGAGCGTGGCGCGCGACGAGATGTTCAGCACGTTCAACATGGGCCTGGGCCTCATCGTGGTGGTGGCGAAGGAGGACGTGGCGCGGGCGCTCGAGGTGCTGCGCGCGCGCGGCGTGGAGGCGTCCGAGGTGGGCCGGGTGGAGGCGGGCTCGGGCGAGGCCATGGCGGTCATCGAGCCATGAGCACGGCGCGGGTCCGGCTGGGCGTGCTCGTCAGCGGCGGCGGGAGCAACCTGCAGGCGTTGCTCGACGCGTGCGCGCGCGAGGACTTCCCGGCCGAGGTGGCCTGCGTGGTGTCGAACGTGCCCACGGCCTATGCGCTGGAGCGGGCGCGGGCCGCGGGCGTCCCGGCGGTGGTGGTGGACCACAAGGCGCATGCCAGCAAGGCCGCGTTCGAGGCGGCGATGCTCGAGGCGCTGGGCGCGGCGGGCGTGCAGTGGGTGTGTCTGGCGGGGTTCATGCGGCTGCTCAGCGCGGACTTCCTGGGGCGGTTCGCCGGCAGGGTGCTGAACATCCACCCTTCCCTGCTGCCGTCGTTCCCGGGGCTGCATGCGCAGCGACAGGCGCTGGAGCGTGGGGTGAAGGTGGCCGGATGCACGGTGCACTTCGTGGACGCCGGCACGGACACGGGGCCCATCATCGGGCAGGCGGCGGTTCCGGTGCTGCCGGAGGATGACGAGAAGAGCCTGAGCGCGCGCATCCTCGTCGAGGAGCATCGGCTGTATCCGTTGGCCGTGCGGCTCGCGGTGACGGGCCAGGTGACGCTGGATGGGGTGAGGACGCGGGTGGCCGCGGCGCCGACCATGGGCGAGCTGGCCCTGCGCAGCCCTGGGGCGACGAAGTGAAGCGTGAGGACGCGCGGGCCGGTACGCGCCTCGCTGCCTCGGTGGATGGTGACGCCGACGGTCCGCGCCAGGAACAGGCGGACGGGGGCGGCGTGGCCCACTCCGCGACCGCGGGCTGTCACGAAGGTGCACGCGAGGTTTCGTCCCAGGAAGCGCGCCGCGCGGCCCTTCGCGAGGCCCCCGTGGTGCTGGTGAGCGCGTGCCTCCTGGGCGAAGCGTGCCGCTACGACGGCCGCTCGCAGCGCTCGGAGCGAGTGCTCGCGGCCCTCGAGGGCAAGGCGGTCGTGCCGATCTGTCCCGAGGTCGCCTCGGGGCTCCCCATCCCTCGTCCTCCCGTCGACCTGCGCGGCGGCACGGGCGTCGACGTCTGGGCGGGACAGGCTCGCGCCGTGGAACGCGAGGCGCGAACGGACCGCACCGAGGACTTCCAGCGGGGAGCCCAGCTCGCGCTCGAGGCCGCGCGACGCTTCGACGTGACGGTCGCGCTGCTCAAGGAGAAGAGCCCCTCCTGCGGGAGCCAGCGCGTCTACGAGTCCGGAGTGCTGCGCTCGGGAGAAGGCATCACCACGGCCCTGCTTCGCGCCGAGGACATCACCGTCGTCAGCGACGAAGAGCTGTAGCCAGCAACCTCCGGGGGCTCCCACCGGCTTCACTGGCGAGGCTCGCGCCACCGAAGCCCGGCTGCGCGACTTCACATCGACTGACGAGGCGCTGCTGTCAGCTCCGTGCGCGCATCCCGACGCCGGGACTGGCCCAGCGGGTCCGCGCCACCGACGTCGGCAACGAGGCCCTCTCGTTCGCCGCCGCCAGGCCTCACGGCCCCCCTTCACGAGGAGCATGCCACGCGCCTCAATCCTGCGCCTTGAGCACCTCGAGCAGCCGGGTCAACAGCCCGTGCAGCTCCCGCGTCTCGTCCGCGCCCAGGCGCTTCGCCACGCGCCGGTCGATCTCCACCAGCTTCGTCGTCCCGTGCCGCATGGCCGCGATGCCCTTCTCCGTCAGGAGGACCCGCCTCGCGCGGGCGTCATCGGGGTCCGGTTCAATCCGCACCGCGCCGAACTCCGCGAGCTCCGCGATGACGGGCTGCACCGCCTGCTTCGTCACCCCCAGGCTGCGCGCGAGCTCGGTGATTCGAACGCCGTCCGGATTCTCCAGGTACGGGAGCATGCGCGCGTGCACCTCGCGCATCATGGGATAGCCGGCCTCGCTGTTGACCGCCTGCATCCCCAACTCGTTGAACAACTGCCCACATCGGATGAGCACGTAACCCAGGCTGCTGGCCTGAAGCCTCTTCACGTCCTCGAGCGCGTCCTTCCTCTTCATCCAGTCAAGTATACTTGACTTTATTGGTCAAGAGCCATTGACTATCTACCATGCAAGTTCCCGCATGGGTCGACCGAGAGGCGTTTCCCTTCAGCGTGCGTGAGGTGGCGGGGCTGTCCGTGGTGGACGCGGGCCAGGGGCCGCCCATCGTCTTCGTGCACGGAACGCCCACCTGGTCCTTCGAGTGGCGCGCGCTCATCCGCGCCTTCTCCGCCACGCACCGCTGCATCGCGGTGGACCACCTGGGCTTCGGCCTGTCGCCCCGGCCTCCGGACGCGGACTACTCGCCCGAGGCCCACGCGCGCCGCTTCGCCGCGCTCATCGAGGCGCTGAACCTGCCCCGCTTCACCCTGGTGGCCCACGACTTCGGCGGCCCCATCTCGCTCGACTTCGCGCTCTCCCATCCGGAGCGCCTCGAGCGCGTGGTGCTCATCAACACCATCGCCTGGCCCTTCGTCGACGAGCCCTCGCTCGCCCGGGCCGCGCGCATGGCGGGCGGCGGGCTCTTCCGCTGGCTGTACCGGAACCTGAACCTGTCCTTCCTCATCGCGAAGTCGGCCTGGGGCAAGGGCCCGCGTCCCGCGAAGGTGTGGAACCAGTACACCTCCGCGTTCCCGGACGCCGACTCTCGCGAGCGCGTGCTCTGGGCGCTCGCGAAGAGCCTCAGCGCGTCCACGCCCTTCTTCCAGTCCCTCTGGGACCGCCGCGAGCGGTTCGCGAAGACGCCCATCCACTTCATCTGGGGCCTGCGCGACGCCGCCTTCCCGTCCGTCATCCTCGAGCGGTTCCAGAAGGCCTGGCCTCACGCCACCGTGGACACGCTCCCCGACGCGGGCCACTGGCCCCACGAGGAGGCGCCCGAGGCCTGCATCGACTTCCTGAAGCAGGCCCTGAAGCGGGCTTGAGCCCTCAGCTCCGCGACAGCACCAGCTCATCCTCCTCCGAGGACGCGAAGCACGCCTCCACATCCGCCTCGGAGACGTCGCTCAGCGTTCCCGGGTGCCAGCGCGGCTTGTGGTCCTTGTCCACCAGCACCGCGCGGATGCCCTCGCGGAAGTCGGCCCGCGCCGTCATGGACTGGCTCAGCCGGTACTCCACCGACAGCATCTCGTCGTAGTCGCGCGTGCGGCCCATGCGCAGCTGACGCAGCGTCACCTTCAGGCTCGTGGGGCACATGCGCACGAGCGTGGCCCACGTCTCCTGCGCCCACGCCGTCCCTTCCGCCTCCAAGGCCTGCTGGATGTCCTCCACCCGCTCGGCCGCGAAGCACCGGTCCATCGCCACGTGCTGCGTGGCCAGCACCGACGTCCCCGCGTCCGCGTGGAAGCCCTTGAGCACCCGCTCCACCACCGCGCTCGCCAGACCCTCGCCCCACTCGGCGCCCACCAGCGCCTCCAGCACCGTCTCCAGCCGCGCCGACTCCACGAAGTGCGTCCCGTACCCGAGCCACATCGCATCCGACGCGCCGCACCGCGCGCCCGTCAGGCCCAGGTACGTCCCCGACTCGCCCGGGAAGCGCGGCAGGAACCAGCCTCCGCCCACGTCCGGGAACAGGCCAATCCCCGTCTCCGGCATCGCCAGCACCAGCTTCTCGGTGACGACGCGGTACGCCCCGTGGATGGACAGGCCCAGCCCGCCGCCCATGCAGATGCCGTCCACCAGAGAGATGTACGGCTTGCCGAAGTGGTGGATGAGGTGGTTCAGCGTGTACTCGGCGCGGAAGAACTCCCGCGACAAGCGCTCCGCGTCGGCCGGCTGGGGCTCCGCCTGTGAAGCCGCCACGGCGCGCACGTCTCCTCCCGCGCAGAAGGCCCGTCCGCCCGCTCCCCGGACGACCACGGCCTTCACCGCGGGGTCCGCCCGCCAGGCCTCCAGCTGGGGCAGCAGCCGCCGGCACATCTCCAGATTCAACGCATTGAGCGCCCTGGGCCGGTCCAACGTCACCACCCCCACCGCGCCTCGCATCTCTGTCCGCACGCCGTCGCTCATGTGAGGCCCGAATATCAGTCCTCCCAAGCGGGCGCGCACGATTCGGCCGCTCGCGGGTCCCCCGCCGCGCTATGGGTGGGAAACCATGACACCTTCCGACGCGCCCCTCCGAGCCGCCGTCTTCGACATGGACGGCACCCTCGTCGACAACATGGTGTTCCACAACCAGGCGTGGGTGGCGCTCGCGCGCAAGCTCGGCCTGTCGCTCACCGCCGAGGACTTCCAGACGCGCTTCGCGGGCCGGAAGAACGAAGAAATCCTCCCCGAGCTCCTCGGACGCGCCCTGGACGCCGAAGAACTCCAGCGCCTGGCCGACGAGAAGGAGGACCACTACCGCACCCTCTACCGGCCGCACTTGAAACTGCACCGCGGCGCGGAGGCGCTCCTGTCCCGACTGCGCGCGGCGGGCATCCCCATGGCCATCGCCACCGCCGCGCCGGAAGGCAACCGCGCGCTGGTCATCGACGGCCTGGGCCTGCGCCCCGTCTTCCAGCGCATCGTCGGCGCCGAGGAGGTCTCCCGGGGCAAGCCCTTCCCGGACATCTTCCTGGCCGCCGCGCGCGGGCTGGGCGTGGACCCTTCCGAGTGCCTCGCCTTCGAGGACGCCATCCTCGGCGTCATGTCCGCCCGGGACGCGGGCATG
>NZ_SRLW01000198.1:0-18966 GCF_006518215.1 Myxococcus sp. AB025B | reverse complement strand
AGCGTGGCGACCTCCTCGGGCACTTCCAGCGTCACTTTCACCATGGCCGGGATTTCTCCCACGCCTCGGCCTGCTCCTGCCAACCCGCCCTTTCGCTCAGGCGATGCTCAGGATCAGATCCACACCCCCTTCGCAGGCCGAGCACGAAACTCGAGGGCCACTCCACGCCCATCCTCGCCGCGGACTGGCTCGCGGACTCGCGCCGGCTCGTCTCGGCGGCGGCGGGGGACTCCACGGTCCGCGTCTGGGACATCGCGGCCGCGCGGACCATGGCGGCAATCACGCTCGCCGAGGGGCTCGACAAGGTCCGGTTGTTCCCGACGGGGAACCTGCTGGCCGCGACCTTCGAGGACCGGGTCGCCCGGGTGTACGCGCTGGACTCCGGCAGGGTGCTGGAGCGCGCACCCCTGGCGGCGCGTCCCAAGGCGCTGGTGGTCTCTCCGGACGGTGTCGTGTACTGGGCGGGCCATGCCACCAACGGCGACGGGGTCTGGTCGTGGACGCCAGGCTCGACTCCGAAGCCGCTCCTGAAGGGCCTCCACACGTTCGAGCCCACGTGTGGCCTGTCGCTCTCCGACGACGGGACGAAGCTGTGGTGCTTCTTCGAGTGGGACCTGGTGGTGCTTGATGCGCGGACGGGGCAGGAGCTCTCGCGGTTCAAGGGGGCACGGGACGAGGCCATCGGGCCGGGCTTCGTGCTGCCGACCGCGCCTCGCGTGGTGGGCGTGAAGTCACGCCTCAACCGGGATGACGACGCGGTCCGGCCGCGCCTCTACAGGTGGGACCACGAGACCGGTGGGACGGGCTGGAGTTCGGAGCTCCTGGCGTATGGCCACGGTCAGGAGACGTTGCTGGCGATGGCCCGGAGCACGCGCTGGCTCGCGGCCGGTGGCCGGGAGGGCGTGACACTCGTTTCGAGTCGTAGCGGGCGGGTGCTCGGGGTGCTGCCATGTGAGGTGTCCCCGTGGGACGTCTCGTGTCTGAGCGTGTCTCCGGATGACCGCTTCGTCGCGGTGGGCACCTCGAAGGGCGACCTGGTCGTCCACGACCTCGGCGGGGAGGAACTCGAACGGGAGGTGTCGGTGCCCGGTATTCCCAAGCGCTCACGCGGAGGCAGTCCGCTCCTGCTGCGGCTGCGGAAGCGGCAGGGGCTGTGGCTCCGGGTGCATGCGAATGGCGACCTCGAGCAGGCCGAAGGTGATGCCCGCGCCGACTCGGTCGTCATGCCGCTGGTCGCCCAGGGAGGAGCTGCGGCCGTCGGCGCCTGCTTCCTCGCCTCGGAGCTCCGCAGGCGACTCTGGTCGTGCGACCTCTCGCGGCCCTTGTCCTCGAAGAGGGCCCACGCCGTGCAGGTCTTCGATGGAACCGACCTGGTCGTCGAGGGCGTTATCGGCATCGAGGGCGCCGAGAATGAGCTCGGCTTCGACAGTGCCCCCGACAGTGTCGGGGAGCGGGTCGAGGGAGAGCTCAGCGCGCGGCGCATCCTCGATGGCCTCGAGGACCTGCTGTCGTCGCTGCCGGGCGGCTGGGATTGATTCATGTCGCACTTCCCATGGACCGCCGCACGATGCGTTCTCGGGTGGGAGGGCTCTTCGTCCAGTTCCTCGGCGGAGCTGAGTGAACGTCGCTTGCTTCGACGTGTGCGCAGCTGAAGGGGCGAGGCTCCTCATGGGCGGCTTCGCGGCCCACGGCGGCCGGGCCCGACGGGGAGGGGGCATTGCGTCGAGGTCGCGGGCTGCTGCGCGGTGGGCGCGCTTCTCATAGAGTCCCACGCCATGAGCCTCCTCACCTTTGGTCTCAATGTGACGCTGGACGGGTGCATCGATCACACCCAGGGAATCGTGGACGACGAGCTGCACGACTATTGGAGGGAGCTCATGGAGCAGAGCGGGGCGATGCTCTTCGGGCGCAACACCTACGAGCTGATGGAGGGAGCCTGGCCTCCGGTGGCGCGCGACGAGAATGCGCCGCGCGCGATGCGCGAGTGGGCGCAGAAGCTCGATGCGAAGGTGAAGTACGTCGTGTCGGGCTCGCGGAGCGACTTCCCGTGGCAGAACACGATCAAGGTGGAGGGGGACCTTCGTGAGGCCATCCTGGCGCTGAAAGCGAAGACCGAGCGGGGTGTCCTGGTCGGCGCGCCCAAGCTCGCGGCTTCGCTCGAGGAGTGGGGGCTCATCGACGAGTACCGCATCGTCGTTCACCCCATCATCAGCGGCCGCGGGCCGACGTTGTTTCAGGGCCTGTCGAGTGCGCGGCAGCTCGAGCTCCTCTCGACGCAGCGGTTCAAGTCCGGCGTTCAGGCGCTCCACCTGCGTCGCAAGGCGGGTTGAGCGGGACGGCCCCGAGGTTCGCGCGAGCGAACGAATCAATGAAGCCTGTGCAGGAGCGTCAAATGAGCCTTCTGGTGATTTGTGAATTCAAGACCCGGGCCGGCGGGGAGACGGAGTTCCTCCGAGCGGCGCGGGCCTTGGCCACCGTCGCCGCGACCGAGCCGGGGACCTTGCGCTACCAGTGGTTCACCACGCAGAAGCCCGGTCACTACTCCATCATCGAGGAGTACGTGGACGCCGACGCGGCCGAAACACACAACAACCACGTGGGCGCACTGCTCCGGGAGCTCTTCGCGGTGTCGGACCTGGTGTCGATATCGTTCTTCGGGGAGCTGAACGCGTACTTGCGCGAGTGGGCGACCGGGCGCGAAGGGGTCGCGGTCAACGTCGCGTTGTGATGTTGGGCTTCCGCGTCCGATTCATCGGAGTGTCGTGAACGGCTCTCGCTCGCGTATCCTTGCTTCATGGGCTTCTTCAATCGTCTCTTCGGTCGCACGGTCAGGCCGGCACCCACCTCGCCCGAGGCTGTGCGCGAGCTCCTCTTCGATGCCGTGCAGTCACAGAATGACGCGGCGCTCATCCGGCTCTGTGCCGAGCACGAAGCCCTGCTCCTCGAGCACCATCCCGCCTGGTTGACGGTTCCCGAGAGCGTCCGCGAGGAGCCGACACAGCTCCAGCGCTATGCCCAGGGGCTCATCGGCATCGCTCAGTGCCTCGCGCAGACTCGGGACCGGCCCGAAATGCTCCAGCGGATGATGGGGCCTCCCGCCGGCAACCCTGTCGTGCGCTGGCAGGAGACACGCGAGCGCGCCAACACGCTCATGCGCGGGCTGGACTTCGAAGGTGCGCTCGCGCTGCTGACTCCCGAGGCGGAGCGAATCCAGGGCCTGTCGGGAGGAAGCGCCGAGTCCATGAAGGCCATGACCTTCGGGCAGATGGCTGCGTGTCATTTCCAGGAGGGCCGGGCGGAGACCGCGCTTCCGCTCTTCCGGCAGGCGATGGAGCTGTGCCGGACGGCGAGTGACGACGAGGGCGTCGTCGCCTACCTGGAGAATTGTTTTGAGGCGCACCGCTACCTGGGGCAGGGAGTGGAGGCCGCGGGCGTGGCCATGGAGCTCGCGGTGGCGCTGGAGCAGGGGGGCCAGGATTCGCGGGCCCGCCGCATCCGGAAGGTGGCCGAAATCGTCCGGGCCGGTGAGCCGCTCAATCGGGTGGTGGCGGAACTCGACGGCGTCACCCTCGAACTGGACGAGCTGCCCGCGCTGATCGAGGGGAGGCTGCGATTCATCTTCTGTCGCAATCGGCTCGACCTCGCGCGCACCACGGCCCTGGTCGAGCGAGGCCGTGAGCTGGGCGGGGAGGGCCGCTACGGGGAGGCGCTCGCGCTCTTCCAGGAGGCACGGCGTATCGACGTCTACTCGCCCGAGCCCCGCTACGAAGGGGCCGTCACGCTCCTCCACCTCCAGCGCGCGAGCGAGGCCGTGTCCTGGTACGACGAGGTGGAGGCGCTCGCGCCGGGCTGGTACCGCTGTCGCGCCGAGCGCTGGCTGGCGGCTGGAATTGCCGCCGGAAGGATTCCGTACCTGGCCTTCACCGTGCTGCGTACGCTCGAGCTTCCGAGCCTGGGGACGGAGGACCGGTTGCGACTCACACGCCAGGCCATCGGCGAGGCGCCGGGAGTGCCCGAGCTTCAACTGCAACTGGCCCGGCAGCTCAAGGCGCTCGACCGGGAGGACGAGGCACGGGCGGCGCTCGAGGTGGGGTTGGCGCAGGCGGAGGAGCCAGACATCCGCTCGCGTCTGTTGATCGAGTCCGCGGCCGATGCCGCGCCCTCGGCGGACCGGGACAAGATGCTCCGCGAGGCCATGGAGCCTGGGGGAAACCTGGTCGCGGCGGCAATGGCGCGGGTCCTGCTCCACTCGGGAACGGGCCAGCGCCTGGTTCACTGAGCCGCGGTCTCGTGCCACGAGCCCAGCTCTCATCTTGCCGGCCTGCGCTAGCGACCCTGCATGGATTCAACCCTGTCGAAGAGGGGCGCCAGCGCGCGCTCCATGGCGTTGGCGGTCGCATCACCGCTCTGGTTGGTGATGATGAAGACCCCCAACTGGTACTTCGGCACGAGGTAGAGATAGCACTGCGCGCGAGGCACGCCGCCGTGATGCACGTAGTAGGTGCCCAGCTGGCTGCTCTGGCCGATGTTCCAGAAATAGCCGATGCTGAAGTCCTCCGCGAAGCGCACCAGCGGTTTGTGTGACTCTGCCACCGCGGGATGGTTGCTCAGCTGCAAGCGCAGGTACTTCACCATCTCCGGCATTGTCGCCTTCAAGGCCCCCGCCGCGCCCCAGGGCAACAGTGGCATCGGTGTGGTGCCGACGGGGTTGTCGCTGTGGTAGCCAGGCGCCAGACGGTGGGTGTCCTGGGCACGCAGGCGCAGCCACGTGTCGTGCATATCGGCTTCCCGTGCCAGGAACTCCGCGAGCAACGACTCGTAGGGCGCCCCGTAGATTTTCTCGAGGGTGTGCGCGACCAGCTCGGTGCCGGCGCTCGAGTAGGCATGGTCCTTTCCGAGCGGGCCCTTGATGCTGACGGTGTGCAGGTCCTGCCAGAACCGCGGCTGCCCGTAGTCCGCATAGGCGGCATTGAGCTTTGCCGGGGTGGCATGCGCGGTGAAGTCCCGCAGTACATCATTCACTTGCAGTGGCAGCATCCCCGGCATGCCGCTGGTGTGGGTGACCAGATGGCGCAGCCGGATGGGCTCGCCGTCTGACTGAAGGTTCGGATAGGCGGACGGCAGATACTTTTGTATCGGGTCGTCGAGGGTCGCCTTGCCTTCGAGGACCGCGTTCGCCAACAGCAGCCCGGCGAAGGTCTTGCTGACCGACCCGATCTCATAGAGGGTCGAGTCATCGGGCGGATTGGACTTGCCGGTCTCCAGCTCGCCCCGATGCAGGATGAACTCCTCGCCGCGATAGACCACCGCGATCGAGGTCGCGTGCAGCAGCGGGGACTGAAGCAGGGTCGTCGCGGCCTGGTTCATTGCCGTGGGGATATCGCGGGCGGGTGCGGGGCCCGTCGTCTTGCAAGCGGCCAACACCCACATCATTCCTGCAATGGTTACAGAGAGCTTGTTCATCAGGCGCATCGTCCAGAGGGGGTGGGCACTCTCGCATGCCCCCCGGGGCGGAGCCAGCTGGCCGGGGGGAGGGGACTTGAACGAGCCGCCGGGCAAGCGGGGACACGGACCGCCGGACTGGCCCGCGTCCGCGGCCTCTCATGGCGTTGTCGGGCCTTCCGTGCCCGGGTGCCGCCCGAAAGCAGTTTCGTGCGGCGTGCTGGACCTGGGCTCCTGGATGGAGCCTGGCGATTGCAATCGACTCACGGGCTGTACATAGGAACTTCGTGTCCTCCGCACCCGTCCTTGGATTTGGTCGCTATCTCGGCACACCGCTCCAGCGCCTGGAGGTGGCAGGGCTCGTCCTGACGGAGAGCACCTATCCCCCCGACGTCGTCCTCCCCCGGCACCGGCACCGGCACGCGGGCTTCCGGCTCACGCTGGAAGGCGGCTTCACCGACGTGTTGGAAGGGCGTGCCCGGGAATGTTCTCCCAGGTCGGTGGCCTTCCAGGAACCCGAGGTCGCCCACGAGCAGCGCATCGCCGGTCGGCTCACCCGCACCTTCAACGTCGACTTCTCCGAGTCGGTCTGGCGGTCGCGCTACCCCCTCGTGTCCCGGCTGGACGGCCGGAGGGAGCTGGCGTCGGCACGACTGTCCTCGTTGACGGCGCGCCTCTATCAGGAGTTCCGCCGCGGGGATGACCTGGCGGCGCTGGCCATCGAAGGGCTGGCGTTGGAGCTGCTGGCCGAGGCCGTGCGCGCCACGATGCCCCCGAAGGTGTCGGCCCCTCCCGCGTGGCTCACACGGGTGCGGGAGTTGCTGGATGCGGTCCAGGGGCCGCCTCCCACGCTCGCGCAGCTGGCTCGTGAAGCGGGGGTGAGCCCCACGCAGCTGGGCCGAGGCTTCCGCCAGTTCTTCCTGTGCACTCCCGCCGACCACCTGCGCCGCTCCCGGCTGGAGCGCGCCAGCCGGGCACTGCGAGAGACGGCGCGGCCCCTCAGCGTCATCGCGCTGGAGGCGGGCTACTGCGACCAGAGTCACATGACGCGCGAGTTCAGCCGCCGCCTCCACCTGACCCCGGCCGAGTACCGGCGGCTGCTCGCGGGCCGCTCGTTTCGTCCAACGGGATGAGTTCCGTCCAAGACGTCCTCGCGCGGACGGGGCAGCTTCGGCGCCATGACTCCGGACCCGCTCGCTTCCCCCGTCCCCGCTCCGACGACCTTCGACTCCCGCCGGGGCCTGCCCGCCGTGGCCCTCGTCGCCACGCTGTGGCTGGCCTCATCCGGCTGCGCATCACGGCAGGTGGTCCCGACAGCTCCCGCGCCGGCCGTCACCCGCGTGGAGGCCGGACGCACGCACTGGGTGCTGCGTCCCTCCGAGGCCTACGACGCCCTCTGCCTGCTGAACCTGCTCCGTGGCGACGCGTTCTACACGCGGTTCTACCCCGAGGAGTTTCAGCGCTTCTCCGCCCTGCTCGAGCCCGGGGAGAAGGCCGCGCTCGCGCACCTCACCGAGCGGATGGGAAAGCAGGCCGGGAAGATGGTGGGGCCCTACCTGACGCTCGTCTTCTCCGTCACGGGCGCCACCACCGTGGAAGACCTGGCCAGGACGGTGTCGGACGATGCCGCCTGGATAGCGATGCGCCGGGGCTTCGAGGCGACGAGCTACGCCGAGGACTCCGACTTCACCGAGATGGAGGACGTGCGCCAGGACCTGGGCGTGCTGTTCGCCTTTCTCCAGCGCATCGGCTTCTCGCGCATCTGGCGCGCGGAGTACCTGCCCCAGGTCGAGCAGGCCATCGCGCGACTCGGCGTCCAGGTGGCGCCCCATGACGTGGTGGGCTGGGGCGAGGACGTCCTCGGCCGGGCGCTCCACGTGGAGGAGCTCAACGCCCACGTGCTGAAGTTCGCCAGGCCCCACGGCATCCGGGTGACGGGCTGGAACTTCCTCACCGACCTCACCTACCCGCTGAGCGTCACGGTGAAGACCGCCGTCCACGAACTGCTCCACCCGCCGTTCAAGCGCGAGGGCGCCATCGACGCGCGGTTGACGGCCCTGGAGGCGGACCCCTACTTCCAGCGACTGGTGCGCGAGCACGACCCGGCGTTCGGCTACACCACCGCGAAGGGGCTGACGGAGGAGGACTGCGCCGAGGCCATCGACGTCTTCGTCAGCGAGCGCCAGGGCCTGCTCCGCGCGAAGGATGGCAAGCCGCTCACGGGCGCGGCCTTCTTCCGCGACCACGACGATGGAATGCACGTGCTGGCCTACGTGCTCTACGAGGAGCTCCGGCGCGCGGACTTCTCCCAGTGGACGACGTACGAGGACTTCCTGCTGAAGCTGTTCGACACGGGCGTGCTCGTGCCCGGGAAGCTGGAGCAGCGCTTCCGTTCCTACACCGGCAGCTATCCCGTGAAGGCGTTGAAGGAATAGGCCCTCGGGTGCGCAGGCGATGGCGCCCATCACGAGGGTCAACGCAATCCATTGCGTCCGCAGGGTGTCCTCCCGGTCCATGGTTGATTCACCGAGAGTCTGTGTTTTCCTGTGAAATGGGAAAGTCGAGCTAAGCGCGAGGCCGCTGTACCTCCATTGCACGGCCATCGGCGCAGCGGTTCAGGTCCGGCGTGCAGGCGCTCCACCTTCGTCGCGAAGCGGGATGAGCATGGACGGACCCGAGCGGTTCGCCAGCGGCAGCCATCGCGGCGCTCATTTGCGCGCTGCCGCGACTTCGCGGGCCAGTGCGACGAACGCCGTGTGCGCGGCCGAGGAATTGCGTCGGCCAGGGTAGTAGAGGCAGAGACGAGCGAGCTCCGGTGTCCAGTCCTCAAGCACGCGAACGAGGCGTCCGGCTTCGATGTCGCCGCGCACGTCCGGCTCCATGAAGAAGCCCAGTCCGATGCCCTCCAGGACCGCGATCCGCGAGAGGCTGGCCTCGTCCAGCGTGATGGGCCCCGTCACATCGATCAGGGCCGTCTGCCCCCGCTTACGGAGCTCCCACCGGAAGAGGCTGCCGTTCGGCAAGCGCACTCGGATACACCGATGACGGAAGAGGTCCGATGGGACGCGTGGCCGACCGTGTTTCTTCAGGTACGCGGGCGAAGCGACGATGGCGTGGCGTTGGGGCTCTCCCAGCGGAATGGCAATCATGTCGGTGGGCACGAGGCTCGCCATCCGCACGCCGAAGTCGAACCCCTCGGCGACGACGTCGACCAGCCGGCCTTCGGTCACGACGTCGACATGCACATCCGGATGGCGGCGGAGGTACTCGAGCACCAGGGGCGCGAGGAGCTCGCGCGCCGCGGTCGCAAACGTGTTGATGCGCAGCATGCCGGACGGCTTTGCCTGCCGGGAGCGAGCCGCGTCCATCGCGCCGCGGATGTCCGCGAGTCCCGGAGCCACCTGTTCGACGAACGCTCTGCCGGCGTCGGTCAGTGAGACGCTGCGCGTCGTGCGGTTGAAGAGGCGCACGCCAAGATGTGCTTCGAGCTTCGCGATCGCGCTGCTCATCGCCGTCGTCGACATCCCGAGATCGAGGGCCGCGCCGCGAAACGAGCTCCTGCGAGCGACGGCGAGGACGGCATCGAGATCATTCAGCCCGGGTTGATACATCGATAGTCCTGTATTTCGGGATGCCGCATCCTACTTTGTCCCCATTGAGGGGGCAATCGTGCGGGCTTACTTCTTGGGGCATGACCATGCACCCATCCATTCGAGCCTATTTTGACGCGGGCAGTGCCACGCCGCTCCACGCCTTCGCGCCCGATGCCGTTGTCGAGGATGAGGGACATCGGCATGTCGGGCATGCGGCCATCAATGAATGGTGGCGTGACTCCCAGGTGAAGTACCAGGCCGTCGCGCAGCCGCTCGAGGTGAACGCGAAGGACGATGCCTGCGAGGTCCGCGCGAGAGTGACGGGCCGGTTTCCCGGCAGTCCCATCACGCTCAACTTTGCGTTCCGGATGAAGGACGAGCGGATTGCGGCTTTGAGCATCGGCGCGTGAGCCGTGATGCCCATTTCAACCCTGTGGAAGGAGATGACGTGATGAGAGAGCTGGAGGGTAGGCGTGCGCTCGTGACGGGCGGAACGAAGGGCATCGGCAAGGCGGTGGTCGCATGGCTGCGCGAGGCCGGCGCGACGGTGCTGACGACCGCGCGGGAAGGTGCGGGCGAGGGCTTCATCGCGGCCGACGTCGCCACGGCCGAGGGCTGCGCGCGTGTCGTGAAGGCCGCCGGAGCCGTGGACATCCTGGTCCACGTCGTGGGGGGAACGTCGGCGCCGGCGGGAGGCTTCTCCGTCCTCGACGACGACGCGTGGCAGAAGACGATCGACCTGAACCTGATGGCGGCGGTGCGTCTCGACCGGGCACTGGTCCCCGGAATGCGCGAGCGCCGGAGTGGCGCGGTCGTGCACGTGACGTCGATCCAGCGGCAGCTGCCGCTTCATGAAGCGACGACCGCGTACGCCTCGGCCAAGGCCGCGCTCTCGAACTACAGCAAGGCGCTCTCGAAGGAGGTCGCGCCGCGGGGCGTGCGCGTGAATCGCGTGTCCCCGGGCTGGGTCGAGACCGAGGCCTCCGTCGGGTTCATGAGCGAGATCGCGGCGAAGAACGGCACCGACGAGGCGGGCGCGAGGGAGCTCGTGATGCGCTCGCTCGGCGGAATCCCTCTCGGGCGCCCCGCGCGTCCGGCCGAGGTCGCCGAGCTGATTGGATTTCTCGTCTCGGACCGAGCGAGCGCGATCACCGGGGCAGAGTACGTCATCGACGGCGGGACGGTGCCCGTGAGCTAGGCCCTGTCTGGTGGACGCGCCGCCGCCGGTCGTTGTCCTCCTTGGGGAGGCAAGCCGGCGTGATGCGCTACGAATTGAACGAGCGGCAGTGGAGGGCCTTGGCCCCTCTGCTGCCGCACCAGGTTCAGGGGGGCAGGGAAGGAGGACGAGTTGGACATGCTCGTCCGCTTCGTCGACTCCACGGTGGTTCGTGCTTCTCGTGCAGCGGCCGGGGGCGGCCAGAAGGGGCGCCACACGAGCCCGTGGACCACGCCTTGGTGGATCATGCCGTCGGGGTGGTCGACGGGAAGACGCTCGTCCTGAACTGGATGCTCGGGGCCGATCAGCAGTCCACGGTCAAGGGCTTCAAGGAGTGCTCGCGAAAGCACGGCCCCGTGCTCATGTTCGATGACGACGACAGGACGAGCACCCATGCCTCCTCCCTCTTTCGAGACGGCACGCGGGTCCGACTCCGCTTGGGGGCCTGGCGCCCCCACCAGCGAGGAAGAAGACGAAGGTGGAGTTACGTCGGGTTCGTCGAGTCCGCTCAACAACCTCGAGGGCTGGTACAAGCTGCGCTGGAGGCATTCCGCCCTCGGCTACCCGTCTCCCGCCAACGATGAGCAGCGGTACCGAACCGCGGCTTGACCCACCAGGTCGCCGGAGCTCCGCGAGACCGGTGTAGCTCCAGTCCGCGAAACGGTATCGTTTTCGTTGTCGAGACCCGGAAATGGGCGCACTCCGCCTGGATGAACAACCTCTCCGACGACGGTGATGAGCTGTCGTTGGAGGACCTCCCGCCTCGGCTCTCCCTGTAACCCGACAGGGATGCTGTCTGCCGCCCTGCGCCATCAAGCGGGCGGGCGCGACTGACCCAGGGTGAATTGTCGACCTCGCGACACTTGCTTGTCCTTTGGGTCGCACCCGGAGTGTGTGTTTCTTCACTTTCCCATTACGGTGTTCTCGCCGTGTCGGCCGGCGCCAGTCCCTGGTCCCCGGCCGCCGTCAACGCAGCCGAGGAGAACCTGTCATGACGACGATGAGGAATTGGTGTCTCGCATTCCTGGCGCCCGCGGTGCTTTCATTCGGGTGCCTTGAAGGTCCCACGGTCGAGCCTGCGCAGAAGGCTCCTGGGGAGGTGCTCGAAGGGACGGTGTCGCAGGAGCTGGCGACCTTCACCGGCACCGTGGTGGACCCCAGCGGCCAGCCCATCTCCGGCGCCACGGTGGTCATCAACGGCATCAACCGGACCACGGACACGGCCGGCAAGTACTTCGTGTCCGTCAACAGCACGACGGGCTACATCATCAGCGTGAGCAAGTCGGGCTTCGCGCCGGATACGGACTACCTGAGCGCGGGCCGGCTCAACATCACCCACGTCCTGCCGCGCGCTCCCATCCGGCAGTTCAGCGCGACGCAGCCCATCAACCTGGAGGTCGGTGGTCTGGCGGTGAGCATCCCCGCGGGCTCCCTGGTCAACGCCGCCGGCCAGCCGGCGACGGGCACCGTGCTCGTCTCCGCCGCCACGTACGGCCCGCGCGACATGCCCGGTGACTTCACGGCGGTGAACCGGAACGGCAGGCAGGTCGCGCTCGAGTCCGTGGGGGCCTTCTTCATCGGCGCCACCACCGCCGATGGCCAGGCCCTGAACCTGGCCAAGGACCGGACCGCGCAGGTCTCCATCCGCGTTCCCCAGGCGGCCGGAGGCATCATGCCGGCCTGCGTGTTCGACGGCCGCTGCCGTGCCGCCGCCTGGCGCTTCGATGCCACCATCAACCGTTGGGTGGAGCAGCGCGCCAACTTCCAGCCGAACAGCACCGGCAGCACCTTCACGCTCATCGGCGGGCCCGCGTCCACGCCCAGCTCCGTGGTCCCCTCCAACGGTGGCCTCGGCACCTGGAACATCGACCTGGAGATGACCACGCCGGCCTGCACCACCGTCGAGTTCGTGGGCTTCCCCGCCTACTGCTACGACATCAAGCTCAACCTCGCGATGCAGAACGCGGGCAACACCTTCGTCCCCTTCACGGACACGGTGACGCCGAGCATCCCCTTCGTCGTCCTCTACAACAGCCGTCCGAACGTGGACCAGGAGGTGGGCGTGGAGTTCCCCGGCGCCCCCGCGGACTGCGCCGCGAACATGACCATCTTCTCCAACCCCAACCCGACGGACCCGAGCACGTATCCCATCTACACCCCGACGGGCGGCTTCACCCAGTTCAACTCGGGCGCGCCGTGGGGCGGCACGGGCTTCCCCAAGTCCACGGTGTCCCCGTTCGGCGACATCACCCTGGCGGACATCGTGAACGGCACCCAGCCGTGCAACTCCTCGGTGACGTTCGTCTACAACCCGTGAGCCGGGCTTGAAGCACCGGCGCGGCTCCACGCGTGGGGCCGCGCCGGGACCCGCCGGCCGGAATCAGGTCGGCGTGGTGCAGGTGCAGGGGCTGGCGGGCGCGTAGCAGGCGTTGCTGCTGGCGGGGACGATGGAATAGCAGTGCTGGCGTCCCGCCATCACCTCCGTGTCCGTGTACGTGGTGCCGGTGAGGGTGGCGACCTTCGCCTTGCCGTAGCCGCACGCGGCGAAGCCGTCGGACTTCATCACCCAGTACTCGGTGGCGCCGGCCACCGCGCTCCAGGACAGGTTCGCCTGACCGACGCCGGGCGTCACCGTGAGGGTGGGCGCCGCGGTGGGGCCGCCCGCGCAGCCCGCGTTGACGCGCGCCGGCGAGGTGCAGGCGATGTTGTGGCGGGCGAAGGCGGCGTGGATGGCGGACATGTGCGGCGTGCCGTCGGTGAGGTTGCCGTTGTCGTCGTCCGCCGCCAGCCACTGCATGTAGCCGTTGGTGGCGCCACAGCCGCTCGACGTGCCGAGCGTGCAGTCACAGGCGTGCCAGGTGCCGATGTTGCCGCTGCCCTGGTAGAACAGCTTGTTGCCCATGATGTTGGCCGTGTTGGCGTCGTAGCTGAAGGGCGGGGCCCGCAGGTCGCGAGCGACCAGGTCCCACGCCGCCTGTCGGACGGGAGAGGCCGCGCAGTGGACCTGCCTGCCGCACGGTCCACCGCCGCCGCCGCACCGCCCACAGACGAAGTTCTGCGGCGTGGCGGGCGTGTTGGGCACCTGGGCCGCCCAGTCCGCGTCACGCACGCCCGAGCAGCGGCTGGCGCACCAGGGCGCGCCCGTCTGGGCCTCGTTCACGTTGTAGCCCGTCCCGTCCGGCGTCATGCCGCAGCCCTGGTCCACGGTCTGGAAGAAGCCATGGCCCACGCACGACGTGGGGAGGCGGTAGATGGCCGCGATGTCCGCGTAGGCCTCGCTGGAGTTGGACAGCGTGCCGGCGACGTCGTTGTCGTCCATGCCGTGGCCCCACTCGTGGTCGAACACGGCGGCGATTTCGCCCGTGTTCCGGCACCCACCGCCGCTGCGGAAGAAGTTGACCGTGGACCCGGTCCAGAAGGCGTTGCAGGTGCTGACGATGTTCATGTTGGACGTGAGCTGACCGTTGAGCCACGCGTTGGTGGGCAGCCAGCCGCGGGCAATCTGGGCAATCCGGTTCAGCTCGTAGAAGGAGCTGCGCGACGCGGAGGTGTTGCCCGGGGAGAAGCCCGGCGAGGCGCAGTCGTGCTGCGTCGTCACGCCGCCCAGGTCGATGGTGCCCGGGGCGGAGGCGGTGACGGCGCCGCAGTTGTCCTGGATGCGGATGTACTTGCCGTTGAGCGTGGTGGTGGTGGTGCCCGCCACGTAGTTGAAGACGCCAGCGCTGTCCGTGTAGTCGTCGGGCGCCGGGAAGCCGGTGTCGGCCCAGGGCATGGGCGTGTTGGCGAAGCTCAACCCGCACGTCGCGGTGCTGGTGCAGGACTCGGTGTTGGTCAGCGGGAAGGCGCCGCCCTTGATGGTCTGGTCGAAGTAGTGGTTGTCGTCCTCGAGCGACAGCACCTCGCCGCGCGTGGCCTCGACGGTGACCTTCCAGCGCTCGTGCGCCCCCGGCTGCTGGAAGCCGTAGCTCCACACGAGCTGGTGGCCGTAGGACTGGCCGAAGCCGGCGCCCTGGCGGGCCACGGGGACGATTTCGAGCGTGGGCTGCTTCCAGAACGTCGGCGGGCTCTCCTCGATGCCGAAGCGCTCGAAGCCCGCCATCATCGCCTGGTCGGCGGCCAGCAGCGGCACCGGAGAGATCTCCACGTTGGCCCAGGACTCGGTGCCCATCAGCACCAGGTTGCCGTGGCTGATGGTGGCGGCCAGGCGTCCGTGGCGGACGGGGATGCCCTTGAGCTGCTGGGGGATGGAGACCTGCCACAGGTGCTCGGAGATCTGCTCGACGCGGGGCTCTGCCAACTGGCGCACGTCCACGCCGAGCGCGTCCCGGTTGGCGTCGATGAAGCGCAGGACCAGGTCCCCCACGACGGCGGCGTCCACCCGCGCGACGCCGCGCCCGAGCTGCTGGCGCACGCTCTCCAGCGTGAGCTTGTTGCCCACGCCGGTGCCCGGGATGAGGGGGATGGAGCCCATCACGTTGGCGGCCGTGCCCGTCTGGGCATCGACGTAGACCTGGAAGTCGCGGCCATTGCGCGCGAAGAAGTCATCCCACGCGCGGGCGCTCGCGCCACTCAGCTTCGGCAGCGCCTCCTCGAGCGACAGCTGTCCGCTGGGGATGGTGAGCTCGGGCTTGAAGAAGGCCTGGCTCGCCAGTGAGCCCGGCGCGGAGGGCGCTTCCGGCTTGAACGCCCAGGCGGGCGCCGCCAGCAGCGCGGAAATACAGACGACGGACTTCAAGACATGGTGCATGGATGGGCTCCCTCGGCAGTGTCTGACTGTCTGGAACGAGGGATGACCGACGCCAGGGATGGCGCAGGAAATCCCCGAGTTCCTTATATTGTTTACTTCACTGCGAGTGTGCCCCGAGGGGTGTGGGGAGTGTTGGGTTGTGAACAGTCCTGGGACGCGGGCAGGCGCGGAGCGGTGGATGCAGTCACGACAGGGACAGCTTCCTCCCGAGCAGGAGAAGCAGTTGCTGATGCAGTGGGCGCCGGTGCACGGCCAGAGGTTGGTGCTGACCCTCCCGCCAGCGATTGGAGGTCGTCGTTGGCGTCGAAGCGCAGGGAGGCGAGCTCCCAGCTCGGAACAGCAAGGCCGGTCATGAGGGTGTGCCCCACGACCGGCCGTGCTCCTCGGCGTGTCGACGCGGTCCTACCGCAGGGGCACGCGCTTGAGCCTGAAGGGCGAGGGGCTCTCGCTCATCGTGAAGTAGCTCGCGCCGTTGGCCTCGTACTCCATCGCCTCACCCTGGCCCTCGGCGGTGTCGGTCAGCGTGACGGGCGTCGCGAAGACGGCCGACTCGAAGCCAAGCCCCGGCGTCGCACGGAACTCGTAGACAGTGCGGTAGGTGCGAAGGAGGAAGCGATCCGCGCAGGGGTGGATCGCCGCCGCGGTCGCGGCCGAGAAGTTGGCGTCTCCGTTCAGCGGCAGCTGGATGGTGTGGACGTGGATCAGCGTGGCCTGCACGCCCGGCGTCAGCGGCTGGGGGAACTTGTACACGCCGCTCTTCCCCGTGCCCCCGTCCTTGGTGACGACGTAGATGTCCCCGGTGGTGGGGTGCACCATCAGCGCCTCCGCGTCCTTCGAGCCGTCCGGGTAGACGAACGGGAAGGCCTCGGCGACGAGCCCCCCCGAGGTCTGGCCGTTGGCGAGATCCGGCTCGGGCACGCGGTAGATGGTGAACGACGTGGGGCTGCCGCCCGGAGGGAAGTTGGCGCTCCACTTCCCGATGTCACCGATGAAGATGCACGAGCCGCTCGGGCAGGGCCCGGTCGCGAGGTCCTCCCAGTCGGCCGGCGTCACGTTGGTCACGTTGAACGTGCCGAGGGTGCTCGCGTTGAGGGTGTTGATCGCGACGATGGCGGTGGTGTCCTCGTTGTGCACGTAGAGCGCGTTGCCGACCACGCGGCTGGCGGCCAGGCCCGAGGGCTCCACGATTTCCGGCGCGGTCACGGTGCCCTGGAGCGTGAAGGTGCTCGCGTACGTGTCGCCGACCACACAGGTGGGGGCGTTGGCGGCGCGCAGGACGACGACGTGCGCGGTGTTGGTCTGCACGAACGCGGAGCTGCCGGAGAGGCCCGTCTGGAGGCCCGGCGCGGTGAGCGACCGGTAGGCCGCATTGAAGAGCAGTCCGTTGGCGTGGCCCAGGCACGCGTCGAAGGCCTCGGTGAAGCCGAGCGGCGGCTCGATGCCGGTGGCGGGGCAGGTGGCGTCCGGCCAGACCTGTGAGCCGTACCAGACGGCGAGGCCACCCACGCTGCCGGTCACCACGTCGGGCACGGTGAACGACGCGGAGTCGCCGTTCTTCTGGCCTGCGTGCACGTCGATGGGCTGGACCGGGTCGACGCCGCTGAAGGCCTCCACGCTCCCCGCCATGTGGGTGGTCGCGTCCAGGCCGAACGTGTAGCTCGTGGGCTCGGAGGCGCCCGCGACGCGGTAGAAGATCCAGGTGCGGATGGCAAAGGCGCTCTGCTCCGAGCGCAGGAACGTCCAGCCGGCGGGCGGCGTGACGGTCGCGGAGATGTTGTTGCGCACAATCACCCGCGCGATGAGCGCGTCGTTGGCTTGGGTTCCCGACGGCTTGGGGATTGACAGCGAGGCGAGCGACAGGCCGCTGTGGCGCGAGCTCCCACGCAACGCGACCCCCGAGGACGGCGGGACCACGGCGCGGCGAAGGGCGACGACCTGGGCGACGTTGGTCTCGGCGAACGTCGAGCTCCCGTTGAACGGTCCCTGGAGGCCGGCACCGGCCAGGGGCATGAAGGCGGCGTTGAAGACGAGGCCCTGGGACGAGGACACCAGGCAGGTGTCGTAGGTCTCGGCGAAGCCCGCGGGGGGCTCGATCGCCGGGGTCGGACACGCGGCGCCGGTCCACGCCTGCGCGCCGAACCAGACGGCGGCCCCGCCCGCGCTCGAGGTGCTCAGCTGCGGCGTCGTGAAGGCCGTCGAGCCGCTGTTGCTCTTGCCGGCGTGCGCGTCGATCGGGTCGACCGGATTGACGCCGGCATACGCCACGAGGTTGCCGACGAGATAGCTTGCGAGGGAGCTCTGGAACGTGTGGCTCGCGGGCTCGCTGGCGGTGGCGACGCGGACGAAGACCCAGCCGCGGATGCTCCAGGTGCTCATGTCGGTGCGCACCAGCGTCCAACCCGCGGGCGGAGTGAGCTCGGCGCCGATCTGGTTCCGGTTCGCGAGGTGCGCCAGCAGCACGTGACCGGCGGCGACGCCCGTGGGGGTCGAGAGGGTCAGGCTGGTGACCGTCTTGCCGCTCGCGTGCGTGGTGCCGACGAGGGTGATCTCCTCGGCGGTCGGCGGCTGGAGCGGACGCAGCACCACCGCGTGCGTGATGTTGGTGTTGGGGAGCGTGGAGCTGCCGGTGAAGGCGGGCTGGGCACCGGCGGCCCCGAGCTGCGAGGTGGCGGCGCTGTGCAGCACGCCGCGCGTCGACGAGACGAGGCAGGTGTCGAGCTGCTCGGTGAAGCCCGTCGGAGGGGTGTGGACCGCGGGGCACGCGGTGCCTCCCCAGACCTGGGCCGAGAACCACACGGCGAGGCCGTTCGCGGACGACGTGGTGGCGACGGGCAGCGCGAGGCTCGCGCTGTTGCCGTTCTTCTGGCCCACGTGCACGTCGATGGGCTGGAGCGGATCCGCGCCCGACACCGCGACCAGGGTGGCCGCCATGGCACTGGCGACGTCGAGGGTGAAGGTGTGACTGCTCGGCTCGGCCGCGCTGGCCACGCGGAGGAAGAGCCAGGACTTGATGGCCGAGGCGCTCTGCTCGGAGCGCAGCAGCGTCCAGCCAGCGGGTGGGGTGGCGACGGCGGTGACGGCCTCGCGATTGCTCAGCTGCACCACCAGCACATCTCCGGCGGCCGTCCCGACGGGGGTGGGGATGGAGAGGGTGGTGGTGGCCAGGCCGCTCGCGCTGGTGGTTCCGCGCACGGAGAGGGTGGAGAGGCCCTGGGCCGTCGTCGCATCCTGGACGTCGTCGGGCTGCGCGAGCTCAGTCGTTTCGCAGGCGGCCAGCAGCAGGGCGACCGCGAGCCACAGACTTCGGAATGGGTTCATGGGGTTTCGCTCGGGTTGTCGACTCACCGGACTGGAGGTCCGTGAATCGGCCATGTGAAGGACCCCGCGGTGCGAAGCGCAATCGACTGTCATGACGCGGGAAAGTTGCCGTGAAATGGTTGGGAATGTCGGGTGTCATCGAAAGAAGATGGCAGTCCTGTCCATGTGGTCACGCTGAGTCCTTGGAGAACGAGAAGCCCAACTCACGCAGAGGCCAGGATGGCTGTCTTCCAGTACATCGAGGGCGGGTACAATCCGCGCCGGAGGCCTTCCGCCCCGGTTTCCAGTCTCCCGCCAAGATTGAGAAGAGGTGCCGAACCGCGGCTTGAACCAACAGGTCGCCGGGACTCCCTGAGACCGGTGTCACTCCAGTCAGGGGCCGCGGTAGGTGGTGCAGGAATCATCCAGACATTAGGTTGAAGCTCGCTGGTAACTCCACTCCAAATGTGTCTGTTCGATGAGGCGTACGGCGCGCGCGGCCCCGTCCTCTGCTCGGATGCGTTCACCCACCGCTGCGGCCTGTGCCCGTACCGTCGGAGACAGTGCTGTGCGGATGGCATTCGCGAGCCGCTCGGCGGTGAGCGACTTCTGCGGTACCGGCTGTGGCCCGACCCCCGCGCGGAGAACCACGTGCCCCCAGAAGGGCTGGT
>NZ_SRLW01000197.1:0-19018 GCF_006518215.1 Myxococcus sp. AB025B | reverse complement strand
GCGCTGATCCTGACAGGTCCCGCGTGGGGACGTCAGGGCTGTCCCACGACCTGGAACATCTGGATGAGGTTGCCGCAGGTGTCCTCGAACGTGGCGATGATGGCGGGCCCGAACTGGGTGGGCTCCTTCGTGAACACCACGCCGCGCGCCTTCAGGTTCTCATATTCCTCGTGGATGTTCGTCGACGTGAAGGCCGTGGCAGGGATGCCATCCGCGAAGATGGCCTTCTGGTATGCCGTCGCCGCCGGGTGCCCGTTGGGCTCCAGCAGCAGCTCCGTGCCGTTCGGGTCGTCCGGCGACACCACCGTCAGCCAGCGCGCTCCGCCCGCGGGCACGTCCACCTTCGTCACGAAGCCCAGCCTCTCCGTGTAGAACTTCTGGGCCTTGGCCTGGTCGTCGACGAACACGCTATTCATCGAGATTCGCATCGGTTCCTCCAAGAGGGGACAACGTCGTCGACGCGGTCCTCACGCGCGACGCTCAACCATTTCGTTGAGAATAGCGATGGGGTCGGGACAGTCAACCATCTGGTTGTGAATGGGGTCGTGCGTGAAGTGGGTCAGCTTCCTGACTCCTGGGCTCGAGCGCGGACCTCGGCGGCGAACAGCTCGGCGGCGGGGGCTCGGGGCGCACCCTTGCGCCAGAGGAGGGCGGCCAACTCGGAGCGCGGCGCCGGGGACAGCCGCTTGACGACCAGTCGCTCCACGTCGGCCAGGCGCGGCTCGGGCAGCACCGTGACGGCGAGCCCCGCGCGGACGATGGCGAGCACCGTGCCCACGGCGTTGGATTCGAGCGCGATGCGTGGGGACAGCCGCAGCGTGGCGAAGTACGCGTCCACGCGCGAGCGCACCCGCAGGCCCGGGGAGAGCAGGGCGAAGGGCTCGTCCGTGAGCTGCTTCACGCCCACCGTCTCCGCGCCCGCCAGCCCGTGGCCTCGCGCGACGACGAGCGCGAGCCGGCTGTCGAACACCGGCTCCGTGTCCAGGTCCGGCGCGCGCGCCGGTGCGTAGCCCAGCCCCACGTCCAGCTTTCCGTCCGTCAAGCGCCGCTCCATCCTGCGCACCACCAGCTCCTCCGCGCTGAGCGCGAGGCCGGGGTGCCGGCGCAGGACGGCGGCGAGCGCGGGGACAACCAGGCCTCGCATGCTGGGGGGATAGCCCACGCGCAGCGCGCCCGTGGCCAGCCCTCTCAGCGCACTCACCGCCATCCGTCCCGCGTCCACGTCCTCCAACGCGCGCGACGCGTAGCTGCGGAACAGCTCTCCGGCCTGCGTCAGGCGCACGCCCGCGCGGGAGCGCTCGAAGAGGGGCGTCTGTAGCTCCTCCTCCAGCTGGCGGATCTGCTGGGACAGCGTGGGCTGCGAGACGTGGACCCGCCGCGCGGCCCGGCCGAAGTGCAGCGTGTCCGCCACGGCGGTGAAGTAGCGCAGGTGTCGGAGCTCCATGAGGCCATCATAGATGGTGCCTATCGAAGCGATGCGAACAAACGAATGTACGAATCGAGCCCGGTCCGTAGAACTTCGGTGTCACCGGAAGGAAGGACCGCGAGATGAAGGCATCGGACCTGTTCGTCAAAGCGCTGGAGGCCGAGGGCGTGCGCTACGTCTTCGGGCTGCCCGGCGAGGAGAATCTGGACCTCTTGGAGTCGATGCGGGGCTCCAGCCTGAAGCTGGTGCTGACCCGCCACGAGCAGGCGGCCGGCTTCATGGCGGCCACGTGGGGGCGGCTGACCGGCAAGGCGGGCGTCACCCTGGCGACGCTGGGGCCGGGCGCCACCAACCTGGTCACGCCCGCCGCGTACGCGCAGCTGGGCGCCATGCCCATGGTGATGCTCACCGGGCAGAAGCCCATCAAGGCGAGCAAGCAGGGCCACTTCCAGATTGTCGACGTGGTGGGGATGATGCGCCCGCTCACCAAGCTGACGCGCACGCTCGTCTCCGCGGAGCACGTCCCGTCCGCCGTGCGCGAGGCCTTCCGCCGCGCGGAGGAGGAGCGCCCCGGCGCCACCCATCTGGAATTGCCCGAGGACGTCGCGCGCGAGGCCACCGAGGCGCCGTTGCTCGCGCCCAGCGCGTGGCGCAGGCCCGTGGCGGACGAGGGCTCCATCGCGCGGGCGGTGGAGACGATTGCCTCCGCGCGCCGGCCGCTGCTGATGGTGGGCGCGGGCGCGAACCGGAAGCTCACCTCGGAGATGCTGCGCGTCCTGGTGGACCGGGTGGGGATTCCCTTCTCGAGCACGCAGATGGGCAAGGGCGTCGTCGATGAGTCCCACCCGCTGTGGATGGGCACCGCCGCGCTGTCGGACGGAGACTTCGTCCACCGCGCCATCGAGATGTCCGACTGCATCATCAACGTGGGACACGACGTCATCGAGAAGCCGCCGTTCGTGATGCGCGACAGCAGCCGCGCCGTTGTCCACCTGAACTTCTCCTCGGCGGAGGTGGACCCGGTCTACTTCCCGAAGCTGGAGGTGACGGGGGACATCGCCAACGCCGTGTGGCGCATCGCGGAGGGGCTGGGACAGCGTGGAGCGAGCTGGGACTTCGCGCCGTTCGAGAAGGCCCGGGCGGGGCTGGAGGCGCAGCTGGCGCGAGGCGCGGCGGATGACCGCTTCCCCATCTACCCCGCGCGGCTGGTGGCGGAGGTGCGCCGCGCGCTGCCGGATGACGGCATCGTGTGCCTGGACAACGGCATGTACAAGCTGTGGTTCGCCCGGTACTACCGCACGCGGCGGCCGAACACGCTCCTGTTGGACAACGCGCTCGCGACGATGGGGGCGGGGCTGCCCTCGGCGATTGCCGCGAAGCTGGTGCATCCGCGCCGCAAGGTGGTGGCGGTCTGCGGTGACGGTGGGTTCATGATGAACTCGCAGGAGCTGGAGACGGCGGTGCGGCTGGGGCTGGACCTGACGGTGGTCGTCGTGCGTGACGACGGCTACGGGATGATTCGCTGGAAGCAGGGGGAGATGGGCCTGCCGGACTTCGGCATGGCGTTGGGCAACCCCGACTTCGTCCGCTACGCGGAGGCGTACGGCGCCAGGGGGCATCGGCCCACGAGCGCGTCGGAGTTCGGCGCGACCCTGTCACGCTGCCTGGAGTCGGGCGGCGTGCATGTCATCGACCTGCCCATCGACTACTCGGACAACACCCGCGCGCTCGGCGTCGGGGAGAAGGAAGGCGAGGTGCTCCATGTTGGCTGAACGCTACCCGTACTACGTGGCCAACCGGCCGCGCTGGCCGAACACGGACCTGCCCGTGGTGGACAAGTACTCGGGCGAGGTGGTGACGCGCGTCGCGCTCGCGGACGCGGCCGCGGTGGAGGAGGCCATCTCCGCGGCGGTGCGCGCGGCGGGGCCGATGCGGCGGCTGCCCGCGCATGCCCGACAGGCGGTGCTGGAGCACTGCGTGCGTCGCTTCCAGGCGCGCGCGGAGGAGCTGGCCCTGGTCCTCTGCATCGAGGCGGGCAAGCCCCTGCGCGACGCGCGCGGCGAGGTGCCGCGGCTCATCGAGACCTTCAAGGCCGCCGCCGAGGAGGCGGTGCGCGGAGGCGGCGAGGTGCTGAACCTAGAGGTGTCCGCGCGGGCCGAGGGTTATCGAGGCTTCACGCGTCGGGTGCCGGTGGGGCCCGTGTCGCTCATCACGCCATTCAACTTCCCGCTCAACCTGGTGGCGCACAAGGTCGCCCCCGCGATTGCCGCGGGCTGCCCGTTCATCCTGAAGCCGTCGGACCGCACGCCGGTGAGCGCGATGATTCTGGCGGAGGTGCTCGCGGAGACGGACCTGCCCGAGGGCGCGTTCTCCGTCGTGACGCCGACGCTGAAGGACATCGGTCCGCTCATCGAGGACGAGCGGCTGAAGCTCCTGTCGTTCACGGGCTCGGAGAAGGTGGGCTGGGAGCTCAAGGCGCGCGCGGGGCGCAAGAAGGTGGTGCTGGAGCTGGGCGGCAACGCGGCGTGCGTGGTGGACCGCGAGCCGGGCGCGCCGCTGGAGGCGGTGGCGGACCGCGTGGCGCTCGGGGCGTTCTTCCAGTCGGGGCAGAGCTGCATCTCGGTGCAGCGGGTGCTGGTGCATGCGTCGCACTACGACGCATTCAAGGCGCTCATCGTCGCGCGGGCGCGGGCGCTGCGCTCGGGGAACCCGCGAGACGAGGCGACGACGCTGGGGCCGATGATCGACGAGCCGGCGGCGAAGCGGCTCGAGGGGTGGATCCAGGACGCGGTGGAGCGGGGCGCCCGGGTGCTGACGGGCGGTGGACGCAAGGGGGCGCTGCTGGAGGCCACGGTGCTGGAGGGGGTGCCCGAGGACGCGCCGCTGAGCGCGGAGGAGGCGTTCGGTCCGGTGGTGCTCTTGCAGCCCTTCACGTCCTTCACGGAGGCGATGGCCCAGGTCAACGCGGGGCGGTACGGGCTCCAGGCAGGGCTCTTCACCAACGACCTCTCACGCGCGATGCACGCGTGGGACGAGCTGGAGGTGGGCGGCGTGGTGGTGGGGGACGTGCCGAGCTTCCGCGTGGACACCATGCCCTACGGCGGCGTGAAGGGCTCCGGCCTGGGGCGCGAGGGCGTGAAGTACGCCATCGAGGACATGACCGAGCTGCGGTTGCTGGTGCTGCGCCAGCGCGCGCCCCAGGAGGATTGAGGCGCGGCGCGAGCGTGGCCAAGATGCCCGGATGGACCAGGACGAGCGCGACCTCATCGAGCGAATCAAGATCGTCAAGAAGTCCATCCGGCGCTGGGACGACGGCAAGAAGGTCACCGACGCCGAGCGCGAGGTCATCGTCCAGCGCATCGCCGACTACCTGAAGGCCGGCGGTGCGCGGTACGTCAAGGTCATCGAGTGAGCCCGCGTCAGCGGATGATGGGGTAACCGGCGTGCGCGTGGTCGCTCACGCCGTCCGTCTTCACCTGCGCGGCGTTGTGCGTGTCCAGCCCGCCCGACACCCAGACCTGGTCGAAGTTGTCGCCGTTGGCCTTCTTGCCCCCGACCACGCGGTGCAGCCCCGCGCCCTCGAGCGCCTTGCCCACGTTCTCCGTCGAGTCGTTGAAGTCACCCATCACCACCAGCTCACGCGCCGGCGGCCCCTTGGCCTCCGCGCGCGCCACCTCCGCGAGGAACTGGAGCTGCTTCTCGCGCAGCCCCGCGCCTTCCTTCCCCGCGGCCAGGTGCACGTTGATGATGCTCTTCTCCTGGCCATCCGGCCCCACCACGCGCCGCGCGATGTCCAACGCCGTGTTCGCGTTCCCGCTGCGGTCCACGCCGATGTCCACCTCCTGGAACCCGGCGATGGTCGCGCCCGTCTCGCGGATGAGCTCCGCCTGCTCCTCGCGGTTCTTCGCCGTGCGGTACTCGGAGCCCGCGCCGTTGGCCAGATTCAGCGTCAGCCCCCCCGTGCCGTTCTGGAGGTCCGGCAGCTCGTCCGCGTGCACCGGCTTCGAGTACCCGCTCGGCCCCTCGTTCGCTCCCCCAGACAAGTCAGGCCGCGTGGGGCTGGGGCCAGGTGACGGAGACGGCGTGAAGGCGTCCTTCGCCCTGCGCCGAGCCCGACGACGCGCCCGCGCCATCCTTGGGCCGCGCCTCGTTGGCCGTGGAGGGGGCGGGCGGCTGCTGAACGACGCTCCGGGCCCAACGGCCCGCGACATTCCAGAGGCTCATCAGCATCTCCTCCGGCTTCAGGAAGCACACGGCCCGGGCCGTGGTTCCGCGTGGACAGCGTGGGGCCCGAGTCTCCCTCAACCCGGTCATCCCGGAAAGCCGCGCCAGGTCCAGGGGGAACCTCCCTCCAAAAAGGTCCTGGACCATCCCCGCTCGTACCGTTAGTAGGTTTGACCTCAAACATTAAGCCCGGGAGCACGGAGTCCCCGCGAGAGGGAGGCGCGGGACCGGGGCTCGCCGTGCGCCCCGACTCGAAAGGTCCCAGACATGGTGCGTTCCATCCCCTTGCCCTGGCTCTCCGCCGCGACTCCCGAAGCCCCCGTGGCGAGCGCCCCGCCGCCTCCGTTGCCCGTCCCGGTGCCGGAGGGCAGCGCGTGGGGCCTGGAGCTGTGGCAGTGGGCGGGGCTGGCGGTGCTGTTCGTGGGGGCGTGGCTGTTGGGACGGGCCCTCGAGTGGCTGGTGCTCAGGTTGGTGGACCGGGCCACCGCGATGACGAAGTCGGGCTGGGATGACCAGCTGGCGACGTCCGCGCGAGGCCCCACGCGCTACGTGCTGTTCGCGGTGCTGGTGGCCTCGGGGCTGTGGGCGCTGAAGCTGCCGCCGGTGGCGAAGCACGGCGTGGAGCTGGTGACGCGCTCGGTGGGCCTGGCGGCGGTGGCGTGGTTCCTCTTGCGCTTCGTGAAGCTCGCCGCGGGCTTCGTCGAGCAGACGGTGGTGCGCGAGGAGCAGGGCGGCAACGTGGGCCGGGCGCGCGGCCTGCGCACGCAGCTGGCGGTGCTGCGGCGGGTCATCGAGGTCGCCGTGGTGCTCATCGGCGCGTCGCTCATGCTGTTGCAGTTCGAGGCGGTGCGGAACGTGGGCGTGTCGCTGCTCGCCTCGGCGGGCATCGCCGGCCTGTTCATCGGCCTGGCGGCGCAGAAGTCCATCTCCACGCTGCTGGCCGGCATCCAGCTGTCCATCACCCAGCCCATCCGCATCGGCGACACCGTCATCGTGGAGAACGAGTGGGGGTGGGTGGAGGAGATCACCCTCACGTACGTGGTGGTGAAGGTGTGGGATTTGCGCCGGCTGGTGATTCCCATGGGCCACTTCCTGGAGAAGCCCTTCCAGAACTGGAGCAAGGTGTCTCCGGACATCATGGGCACCGCGGAGTTCTACGTGGACTTCCGCACGGACGTGCCCGCGGTCCGCGCCGAGCTGCGGCGCATCCTGGAGCAGGAGTCCAACGGGCTGTGGGACGGCAAGGTGGGAGGGCTGCAGGTGACGGACATGTCCGAGCGCACCATGAAGCTGCGCGCCCTGGTGAGCGCGGCGGACTCCGGCAAGGCGTTCGACCTGCGGTGCCTGGTGCGCGAGCGGCTGATGGCCTTCCTGCGCGAGCAGCCCTACGGCCTGCCCATGGTCCGCACCGAGGCCTGCCTCACCGAGCACGAGCCGTCCTCCCACAACGGCGCCCGGCCGGGCACGAATGTGGTGGCCGCGCTCCCCAGCGAGTGACTGGCCCGCACTCTACGGCCGTGCAGGTGGGGCCGTGGAGGCGCAACGCCCATACGGAGCGTCCATGTTGAATGGTGAATAGTTCACCCTGCGTCTCCGGGGTGGGGTAGGTTGTCCGCAATCGCGGATTAAGCGGAAAGTGCGGTTCCGTCTCCCGAGGGCGCGCGTGGCAGCAGTGCGCGCGCCATGTGGAGTCCACACGCGGAGGCCGTGCGATGCGGCTGGCCGCGGTGATCCGCGACGCACCACCCACCCAGCAAGGAGCGCTGCCCATGAAGCGGTTGATTCCGTTTGCCCTGATGTTGCTGAGCCCCACCGCGTCGTTCGCGGGGGCCGAGGACCGGGAGCTGTGGATTTCGTTGGGCGCCGACGCCATGGAGCCCGTGGCGGAGGCGTTCGCGAAGGAAGGCTGGAAGATGCCGCCTCCGTCGCTGACGAAGAAGGAGGTGTCGGTGATTGCGGTGCGCGAGTCGCAGCTGGAGCGCATCGCCCACGTCATGCACGAGAAGTTCAACCGGTGCGCGGGCTTCGTCACGTTCGAGACCCGGGACGAGGCGGAGAAGTCGCTGGTGCCCGAGCCGCTGGCGGCCACGCAGGAGCTGGTGACGTACACCATCGACAACGCCACCGCCGTCAACTGCATGATTGGCCGGCTGACCGAGCCCGGCGTGCGCTCCACCATCACCACGCTGTCGGGGTACACCACGCGCTACTACACGCACACGACGGGCGTGAACGCGGCGAACGCGCTGCGCACCCTCTGGGCGAACATCGCCGCGTCGCGCAGCGACATCACCGCGTCGCTGTTCACCCACGCGGCGTGGGCGCAGCCCTCCGTGGTCCTCACCATCCCGGGCTCCACGCTGGCCAGCGAGGTGGTGGTGGTGGGCGGCCACCTGGACTCCATCTCCTCGGGCTCCACGGCGCCCGGCGCGGATGACAACGCGTCCGGCATCGCGTCCTTCACGGAGGTCATCCGCGCCGCGGTGTCCTGCAACTACCGTCCGCTGCGCACGGTGAAGTTCATCGGCTACGCGGCCGAAGAGGTCGGCCTGCGCGGCTCGAAGGAGATCGCCGCCTGGCACAAGAACAACGGCATCAACGTGGTGGGCGTGCTCCAGTTGGACATGACCAACTACAAGCGCGCCGGCAACACCCATGACGTGGGCGTCGTCACGGACTACACCAACGCCGCGCAGAACACGTTCCTGCGCAACCTCATCGACACCTACGGTGGCGGCATCGTCCGCCGCGACACCACGTGTGGCTACGCGTGCTCGGACCACGCGTCGTGGACGGCCCAGGGCTTCGCCGCCTCCATCCCGCACGAGTCCACGGTCAGCTCGGGCAACCCCTACATCCACACGGTCAACGACACGATTGCCCAGTCGGGCAACAACGCCAACCACGCCCTGAAGTTCTCGCGCATCGCCGCGGGCTTCGTGGGTGAGCTGGCCAAGGGCACCACGAACTAGGCCGTCCGTCCTCCGCCGCGTCGGCTGTCCCGGGGCGCGGCGGAGGGCGTCGAATCGTCGTCCCCGTCGACAGGGGGCACTGTAGGCTCGCGCGCGCAGCTCGGACCGCGCAGTGCGAGGACCCATGGCCTACTCGTCGGAGATCAGCCGCACCCAGCCCGCCTGCATCCTGCTGCTCATCGACCAGTCGGGGTCGATGGACGACCCCTTCGGGGGACAGGGCGGCACGCGCAAGAAGGCCGAGGGTGTGGCGGACGTCACCAACCGCCTGTTGCAGAACCTGGTGGTGCGGTGCGCCCGCGAGGAGGGCATCCGGGACTACTTCCACCTGGGCGTGCTCGGGTATGGCGAGAAGGTCGCCCCGGCCTTCTCGGGCGCGCTCGCGGGGCGGGGGCTGGTGCCCATCAGCGAGGTGGGGCATGCGCCCGCGAGGCTGGAGGAGCGCACGCGCGAGCGCGAGGACGGGATGGGGGGCCTGGTGCGCGAGAAGGTCCGCTTCCCCATCTGGGTCGAGCCACACGCGCACGGTCCCACGCCCATGTGCGAGGTGCTCCTCAGGGCCCGCGAGCTGGTGACGGCCTGGAGGCGCGAGCACCCGGAGAGCTTCCCGCCCATCGTGGTGAACATCTCCGACGGCGAGCCCACGGATGGAGACCCCACGGAGGCCGCGGCGGCGCTCCGCTCGGTGCAGGGCGCGGACGGCGCGGTGCTGCTGCTCAACGTGCACCTGTCCTCGAACCCGGCCGTGCCCATCCAGTTCCCCGACTCGGAGACGAACCTGCCGGACGCGCACGCGCGCAGGCTCTTCGCGCTCTCCAGCCCGCTCACGCAAGGCATGCTCGCCGCGGCCAGGGACGAGGGCCACGCGGTGCGCGAGGGCGCGCGCGGCTTCGTCTTCAACGCGGACATCCTCTCGCTCATCAAGTTCCTGAACATCGGGACGCGGCCGAGCAACCTGCGTTGAGCATGCGAATCGGGCTCGAGGTGATGGGCGTCCAGAAGGACGGCAACGCGCCCTCGGAGAACGAGGACGCCGCGGCGCCCGAGCACTCCTGTGTCATCGAGGAGGACACGCTGCACGTGGCCGTCGCGGACGGGGCGACGGAGAGCCTCTTCTCCGGTCTGTGGGCGCGGCTGCTCGCGCGTGAGTACGCCCAGGGCCCGCTGCGGGCGCCCCCGGACCTGCTCCAGGCGCTGCCAGGACCGCAGCGCCGGTGGCTCGCGGAGGTCGAGGGGCGGGAGCTGCCCTGGTACGCCGAGGAGAAGCTCCGCGAGGGGGCCTTCGCCACGCTGCTGGGCGTGAGCCTCGCGGGGACGCCGGCGCGAGGGGACGGCGTCGTGGGCACGTGGTCCGCGCTGGCCGTGGGAGACTCCTGCCTGTTCCAGGTGCGCGACGAGCAGCTGGTGCGGAGCTTCCCCCTGGAGCTCGCGTCGTCGTTCGGCTCGCGTCCCTTCCTGGTGTCCACGCACGGCGCGCAGAACGCACGCGTCGTCGAGCAGGCGCGCGGGGCGACGGGCGAGGTGCGCGCGGGCGACACGCTGCTCCTGATGACGGATGCGCTGGCCCACTGGTTCCTGGGGGAGCATGAGCGGGGAGCGCGGCCCTGGCTGGCGTTGCCCGCCCGGGCTTCATTCGAGTCGTTCGTGGCGGGCCTGCGCGCGGCGCGGAGCATCCGCAATGACGACACCACGCTGATGCGCCTGTCGGTGGGGGCGTGACGTCATGGCCCTGCCTTCCGACAGCGACTATCAGGCCGCCCTCCAGCATCCGGGGCAGGCCTTCTCCGACGCTCGGCTGAAGGCGGGCGTCGTCGAGCAGGGGACGGGGGCGATGGCGGGGCTGCCCCGGCCCCGCGCGGGCAACTTCGCCACCACGTACAAGGTGACCTGCGGCGACCAGGTCTACGCCGTGCGCTGCTTCACGCGCCCGTATCCCCGGGACCAGGAGTCGCGCTACCTGGAGATCCGGCGGCAGTTGGAGCAGCGCTGGCTGCCATCGTCGGTGGGGGTCTGGTTCCAGCCTCGTGGCATCCACGTCCGTGGCCGTTGGCTGCCCATCGTCATGATGGAGTGGGTGCAGGGCGAGTCCCTGGAGCGCTACGTCGGCCGACACCTGCATGAGCCGCTGACGTTGTTCAGGCTCGCCGCGGAGTGGCTGGGGCTGCTGTCGGCCCTGCGTGACGCGGGCATCGCGCACGGCGATCTGCAGCACGGCAATGTGCTCGTCACGGAGCGGGGGCTGCGGCTCATCGATTACGACGGCATGTGTGTACCCGCGCTGGTCGGGCGCATGGGCCACGAGACGGGTCACCCGAACTACCAGCACCCCGGCCGCGACGCGGCGTTCTTCGACCTGCGGCTGGACCACTTCTCGGGCTGGGTGGTGTGGCTGTCGCTCGTGGCGCTCGCGCACGAGCCGTCGCTCTGGGAGCGCTTCCAGGGCGGGGATGACTGTCTGCTGTTGCGCCGCAGGGACTTCGTCGAGCCGGAGCGCTCCCCGCTGCTCCAGGCGCTGCGGACCTCGCCCCACGCGCGGGTGCGCGAGTACGTGGCCCCCGTGTTGTCGCGACTGCTGGCGATGCGCGCCGACGCGGTGCCCGAGGTGTCGCTGGACGTGTCGCCACCCAGGGCGGGCGAGGCGTCGCCGACGATGACCTGGCTGCGCGAGCTGTCGCGGTTCCTTCCCCTCGACAAGCCCGTGGTGCGGGAGTTCTCCCGTGAGGGCTCGCTGGAGCGCGGCATGGTCGGCGGGCTGCTGGTCTCCGCGGCGCTGGGCCTGGTGCCCGCCGTGGTGTTCTCGCCGTGGTGGCTGCTGGGCGCGGGGTTCGTCGGGAGCGTGGGCGCGGTGCGCAGTCGAGCGCTGTACCTGCGCGACTCATTGGCGCGAGAACGCCTCGCGTGGGAACGCCAGCGGACCGAGGCGGCCACGGCGCGCGCCCGGTTGGAGGAACAGCTGCGTCGGCTGACCCAGTCCCGTCCCGCCATCCTGCGCGAGTCCCAGGCCGTGCGCTCTCCGTTGCTCACGGAGCAGGACGCCCTGCACGCGTGGATGGAGGACGTGCGTCGACGCAACCTCGACGTGGACAGCTCCGAGCTGGAGCGCATCGAGGGCAGGCGGGCGCAGGTGGACCGTGAGGAGCTCAACGCTCGCAAGGACCTGGAGGTCGAACGTCGCCGCTGGGAGGACGACGCGGAGCTTCAACAATCGCTCTCAGCCCGCGCGCGCGACGAGGCGCTGCTGCGCTTCAAGCAGCGCATGGCTGCGCTCGAGGCCCGGTTCGACGAGCGCCGCGCCGCGCTGGAGGCGGAGGAGGACACCGCGGCGGCCCAGGCTCGGACCTCTGGTGTCCTCTCCAGGGCCTTCCGTGAGGCCATGTCCCGGGCCGCCACGCTCATCGAGCTGCTGCGGGCGCAGGAGAGTCCGCTCGTCGAGGTGGACCGCGCGCTCGCTCAGACGCGACATGACCTCGTCGTCGAGGGCTCGCGTGAGCTCGTCGCCGAATGCGCGCTCTCCGCCTACGGCTCCAGCCAGTTCTCCCATTTCCTCGGCTGGCTCTTTCAGGAGACTCCCGACAAACCGTGAAAAGTTGTATTGAGCAGGTCCATGACGACTCGCTCGAGCATCTTCTCTGCGGCCGTGGGGTGGGCAGTCCTCGTCGTGGGGGGCGGGTGCTCGGAGCTCATCGGCGCTGGCAGCGGCTCCATCTGGGTGGATGGCTCCAGCGCGGGCCCCGAGCGCATCATGTTCCAGGGCCTGGGCGGCTCGCTGGTGATGAACAACTTCATCCTCGGAGCCCTGACGGGAACGCTCTTCAACGTCACCTGCTCCAACAACATCGTCGCGGGCGCGCCGACGACGCACGCGGGCAATGGCAACAACACGGCGTGCCTGGACCTGCTCGCGAGGGCGAACCTGGTGTCCACGCAGCTTTCCGCGGCGGGCTTCAGGGACGCGGCGGCGAAGGACTTCCACCTGCTGGCGTCTTCGGCTGCGGTGGACAAGGGCGTGACGCTCACCGGCGTGGTGGACTTCGACTACGACGGCGCCCAGCGCCTGCCTCCCTACGACTACGGCGCGTATGTGGCGGCTGCGGGGATTCCGCGCGTCACGCCGCCGCCCCAGGTGGAGCGCTGATGCTTCGGTCTGGCGCGTTGGTGCTGGGCCTGCTCGTGGTGGGGACCGCTCAGGCGACGGACGCGGGGCCCACGCGTGCCTCGCTCCAGTCGGTCGTGGACTCGCTGGCGGCGGAGGCGGCGAGCCTGTCGCCGGGCTCGGACATCGCGTTGGCCGTGCGGGACTCGAGGACCGGCGAGTACGCCGGGTTCTCGGACACGGTGCCGCACATCTCCGCGAGCTCGGCCAAGGTGTTCTGGGTGGCCGCGGCGCTGAAGAAGGTGGAGGAGAAGAAGGTCGCCCCGCTGGCGGAGAAGGTCTTCCGCACCTCGGACAACGAGGCCTCGGGCGCCGTCATCGACCTGGTGGGTGGGCCGGACGCCATCAACGACTATCTGCGCTCGCTCGAGGTGAAGAACACCGCGCTGACGAAGTGGAACTACGGCAAGCCGCGCTGGGCCACCAACTCCCCGAAGGTGATGGGGAACGACAACTACCTCTGCGCGGCGGACGCGGTGGCCTTCCTCCATCGACTGGCGGCGGGCGAGCTGCTGAAGCCCCGGCCGACGTCGCGCCTGTTGAAGTGGCTGGAGCTGACGCCTCGCGAGGGCTGCGGTGGGTGGCTGGGCACGCGCCTGCCTGCGAAGGCCCGCGCGAGCTTGCGGCACAAGGCGGGGTGGCTGCCTCCGGGGTGCTGCTCGGACGACGCGCGCTACAACGTGCTCAACGAGGTGGGCGTGGTGCGGCTGCCGGACGGCGGGCACTACACGGTGGCCATCCTGGTGGCGCGCGGGCCGGACTGGCCACGTCAGGCGTTCTTCGTCGAGCGCGCGTCATGTGTGCTCTACCGCACGCTGTCGGGCGAGGCGTCGCTCGACTGCGGGGAGGCGCTGGCGAAGCAGGGCGGCCCCGCGCCGGTGGTCATCGAGGATGGGGGGACACCTCCCGACTACGACTGCTGACGACGGCGTGCCCCTGGGGCGTCGAGCCACGGTAGATTGCGGCCTGGACCCTCGCGGGAGGACGTCATGGGCTTCGGGTGCTGCCACTACCAGGAGGTGGGGGAGGGATGTGACTCCGCCTTCACCATGGAGTCCTCGCGCGTCACCTTCGGACGGGGCTGTCTGTCGGAGGTGGGGGACAGGGCGAGGGCGCTCGGGATGCGGCGCGTGGCGCTCTTCACCGACGCGGGGGTGGCGAGGCTGCCCATCTTCGGCACCGTGGTGGAGTCGCTGCGCGCGGCGGGGCTGGAGCTCGGCGTCTTCAAGGACGTGAGCATCGAGCCCACGGACCAGTCCTTCCTGGAGGCGATCCGCTTCGCCGCGGACCTGCGTCCGGATGGCTATGTCTCCCTGGGCGGTGGCTCCGTCATCGACACGTGCAAGGCGGCGAACCTCTTCGCCACCTGGCCGTCCGACTTCCTGACGTATGTGAATGCGCCAGTGGGCGAGGGCCGGCCGGTGCCCGGGCCGCTCAAGCCCCACCTCGCGTGTCCCACCACGTCCGGCACGGGCAGCGAGGTGACGGGCATCACCATCTTCGATTTGCGCTCGCTGGGCGCGAAGACGGGCATCGCGTCGAACGCGCTGCGGCCCACCGAGGCGCTGGTGGACCCGGACTGCACCGCCACGCTGCCGGGCGAGGTCGTGGCGGCCAGTGGACTGGATGTCCTGTCCCACGCGCTGGAGAGCTATACGGCCCGGGCCTATGTGCGCCGGCCCGCGCCCGCGCGTCCGACGCTGCGGCCGATGAGTCAGGGAGCGAATCCCTGGAGTGATTTGGGCTGCCGTGAGGCGCTGCGGTTGATGGGGCTGTATCTGGAGCGGGGTGTGGCGGACGCGACGGACCACGAGGCTCGAGAGCAGCTGATGTGGGCGGCGACGCTGGCGGGCATCGCGTTCGGCAACGCGGGCGTGCATGCGCCGCACGGCATGGCGTACGCGGTGGCGGGGCTGGTGCGGGACTTCCGTCCCACGGGCTATCCTCAGGAGGAGCCGCTGGTGCCGCACGGCATGGCGGTCATCCTCAACGCGCCGGCGGTGTTCCGCTACACGGCGGCCGAGAGCCCCGAGCGTCACCTGGAGGCGGCCACGTGGCTGGGCGCGGACGCGCGGGGCGCGGGGCCTGGGGACGCGGGCGAGGTGCTGGCGGACAAGCTCATCCGCATCATGCGCGCGGTGGGGATGCCGAACGGGCTGCGGGGCGTGGGGTACACGGAGGAGGACGTATCGGCGCTCGCGTCGGGGGCGCTGCCCCAGCAGCGCCTGCTCCAGAACGCGCCCCGTGAGATGACGCGGCCGGTGCTGGAAGGGCTCTTCCAGCAGGCCCTGGGGTACTGGTCGCCGTGATGCGAGGGATTGTGCCGTGAGTGACGTCGAGACCGCCGAGCGCTACACCTACTTCCTGCCCATCACCACGCGGTGGATGGACAATGATGTCTACGGTCACATCAACAACGTCACGTACTACAGCTACTTCGACACGGTGGCGAACCACTTCCTCATCCACGAGGGTGGGCTGGACATCCACGCGAGCCCCATCATCGGACTTGTGGTGGAGTCGAAGTGCCAGTACCGGGCGCCGCTCGCGTATCCCGACCGCCTCCGGGCGGGGCTGCGCGTCGACAAGCTGGGCACGCGCTCGGTGACGTATGGGATTGGCATCTTCAAGGAGGGCGAGGCGGAGGCCGCGGCGCACGGCCACTTCGTCCACGTGTTCGTGGACCGACAGACGCGCAGGTCCACGGCGATTCCCGAGCGATTGAGAGAAGCGCTTTCGCGGTTGGTCGCGCCCACCTAGGGAGGTGTCATGGCGTCGCTCTCGCAGTCAGGTCCCCCTGTCGCGCTCTTCCTGCCGCTCGCGGTGGCGTGGTTCGCGTTCGTGATGTGGGTCTTGTCGTGGGTGAGTGGCTGGCGCGGGCTCGCGCGGAACTTCGGCACGGACACGGGGGACAGGCCCGAGTCGATGCGGTGGTTGCGCTCGGCCCGGTTGGGGCGGGCCTCGTATGACTGCTGTCTCTGGGTGGGGGGAGACGAGCGCGGGCTCTTCCTGATGCCCGTCCTGCCACTTCGGTTGTCCCATTCCCCGCTGCGCATCCCCTGGTCGGAGATTCGAGCGTGGGAGCGCAAGAAGGTCCTGTTCTGGTGGAGCGACACGCTCCTCCTGGGACCGACGCACCTTCGGCTGAAGGTGCCCTCGTCCGCGATGGAGTCACTCACTCCCTACCTGGAGGGTGGCCGCGATGGACGCGTTCAGACTCGTCTTCGATGAGCAGCGGGAGCTGGTGGGGGAGGTGCCCCCGGTGACGTGCGGCCTGTGCGCGGCGCCGGCGAAGGGCCGGCTGCTCGAGGAGGGCGCGCTGGCGGGGAGCTTCGGGTGGGAGTGTGGCTGTGGCGCGCTGGGGATCCATGCGCCGCTGTATGACCTGGATGAGCTGTACGACGAGCTGCTGGCCGCGTGGGGGCTGGGGGTGGACTCTCCGGAGGCGGAGCCGCTGGCGCCGGTGGGCGCCTCGGGGTTCCTCTTCGCGACGTATGTCGATGGGCCGAAGCTGCTCCAGCAGCTCTTCAATCGGGCCAGGGCGGAGGGGGCACAGGTGGCGGCCACCGAGGTGCAGGTCGTCATCGAGACCCCCGGCTCCGCGGGGTTGGAGCTGACCTGGGATGTGCTCTGGGCGCGTGCTCCGCGCCGGGGCGAGTGAGGAGGGATTCAGATGCTGGAGTCACGAGACATGCTCCTGCTGGCGACGGGGGCCTTACCGGGCTGGCTGTTTCCTCCGTTGTTCGTCCTGGGCCTCGTGGGCATCTCGTTCTTCGCGTCGGTCAAGGGCGGCTGGTCCGGGCTCGCGAAGCGCTACCGGACGAGCGCGCCCCGGCCGGACCTGTTCATGAAGATGTCGACCGGGCGGATGGGCTGGACGCACTACAACCGCTGCCTGACGGTGGGCGCGAGTGAAGCGGGGCTCTATCTCGCGATGATGCCCAGCTTCACACCGTTCCATCCGCCGCTGCTCATCCCCTGGTCTGAAATCAAGGAGCGGCGGCGTGAGACCTCCCAGTTCCAGCGCGTCGAGACACTCGTCATCGGGCCCGACCGGACCGTGGTCCGAATCGAGGCCCTGGTGATGGATGGACTCGGCCGGTACCTGCCGCCCCAGCGTTCAATGACATGAACCCTTGAGGGCGCAGGCGTGGGTTGCTATTCCCCGCTTTGCCTGCCGATGCGCTGGCGGCCAAGAGTGGGGGCCTCATGAGAGCTGTAGGAATTGCCGCGCTGTTGTTATTGGCGAGTGGGTGTGCGTCGACGCGCGTTGTCCATCTCAGGACGGGACAGGGCGAAGTCATTACGTACGAACCCATCGAGTCAGCCCCTGTCGAGGTTGACGAGGACGCATTCAAACGCACGGTGACTCGGCTCGTCCTCGATATGCAACTGGACGTTGCCTTCCGAGAAGATGAACAGGACGACCACCGTGCTTTGTTGGCATCCTCGACAGGGCTTGTCGATGGCATACGGCCGCGGCCTTCTTCCTATGAGCGAATTTGTCAGCGGCAGGAGGAGCCATTGACCTGCATGAGCATGCTCGCCGGTGGATTGACGCTCGGTGCCATGGAGCGGAGGATGATGGCGCTCTACTTCGCCCTCGACACGGTGTGGGAGGGCGTTGAAGAGGCGATTCGCGGAATGGTGAACGCCGCTGCTCTGCGCGCCATGGTCACGACGATGATCGGGACAGCCCTCGTGATGCTGGTTGCCCCCGAGCCAGTGACAAAGCTGGTGGCGGTAGCCCTCACCGCATCCCTGATCGCCTATCTGGGGACTGGGCCTGTCTGGAACCTGGGGCAAGGGTTCCTGCGGCTCATGGATGAGTCTCGCGACGCGGTGACCGTCCAGGAACTCATGCGGGTTGGACATCGCTTCGGGAAATTGCTGGGAGACAATGGCGCCCGCGTCCTGGTGGTCGTTGCTCTCTCCGCGCTCGGTGGCAAGAGCGCCATGGCCTCTCAGGGACCCAGGATGCCGGGCTTCGCACACGCGGCAACTCGGGCACAGATGGAGGGGGGATTCCAGCTCGCGGGCGCCATGGCGGGCGAGGTCCAGGCCATCTCCATCACGTCGGCTGGGGTGTTGAGCGTGACGCTGGCGCCAACAGCGGTCGCAGCGGCCGCAACAGGGGCAGGAGCTGCGACGGGGACTGTTGGAGGCATCCGGGGAGACCCGGAGGGAAACGTGCATCACATCTGCACGGACAAGAACACGGTCTCGGATGCGAGCGGTGGGCCCTGGACGCCGCAGTTCGAACGAATATTCGCGCGAGCAGGGATGAAACTGAGCGACCCCGAGAATCTCGTTCGTATCAAGGGGCATCAGGGGCCCCATCCTCGTGAGTACCACGAAGAGGTTTTCAGGATGCTGGAGTTCGCAACACAAGGTTGTGGTAGGCCTGCTCAATGCCGGGTCGCGTTGAGTGAGGCGCTTGCCAAGATTGCCCGAGACCTCGTACGGGACGGGTCGAGGCTCCGAAGGCTCATTGCGAAAGGCGTGGAGGACTAGGTCGTGGAGCGACGATTCTTCAACCTGTCTGTCGACGTCTATGTGAAGGGGCGTTGGTATCTCTCGGATCCGACCGATGCAGAGGGGACGGAGATCGACGATATCTGGCTCTTCCGGAAAGGGGCGCGGGTCGAAGTCAATGAGCGGCTACGAGTCCCCCTCCACCGGCCCGGAATCCCCCTGGATATCGAATTCGCGGGGGCGGGGGGAACACCCGTCGTCAGTGAACGGGTGGCGTCTGTCTTTCGCGAATGGGCTCCTGCGGATGTTCAGCTCTTCCCCGTGGCAGTCGAGGGCGAGTCGGGTCCCTTCTTCGTGCTCAATGTGGCGCGGACGATTCGCTGTATCGATGATGCTGCCAGCGAAGAAGTTCAGTACCGCACCGCTGAGGAGTTTGCCGACCGGATTGGCGAATACTGGTCCGTTGCCGGCATGCGGATCCACAAGTCGCAGGTGGGGAACGCGCGTGTGTTCCGAACGTGGGGCTGGGGGCCCGCGCTCATTGTCGACGAGGACGTCAAAGACGCCCTGGAGGCAACCGGCATCTTGGGGGGGAAGTTCGAGGAAGTCTGAGTCACTGGGCCTGCCCCAGTCGCTAAACCCAATGCCGATCAGTTAAGGGGGAGAAGGATCATACTGCCGCGACCGCGTTCAAGGAGGAGGTCGCGTGGGAAGAGGTCCATTCGGGTACTTGCCCTCTGCGGATGAGGGTGCGTTCGACCGGCTGTG
>NZ_SRLW01000196.1:0-19134 GCF_006518215.1 Myxococcus sp. AB025B | reverse complement strand
GGTCCAGGCGGCGAGGAAGGTGGAGCGTCGCTGGTGGAGCACGGAGGCCAGGCGGGGGAGGGACTCGTGGTGGGCCAGCTCGATGGCGCGCTCCAGGAGCCGCTCGGCGACGCCGCGTGAGTCCCGGTGCGTGGGGTGGGCGCCGCGCAGGCGGGTGGAGAAGTGCTCGAGGAACGCGGCGATGAGCTGCTCGAGTCCGAGGCTTGCTCCGGGGCGTCTGCCGAGCAGCTCCAGGACGAAGCGCCAGAACGCGGAGCGCTCCGTGAGGGAGGGCACGTCGGAGGGAGCGACGTCCTGCCAGGCGGCGATGAGGATTTCGACGGTGGACAGGAGCGCGGTGTGGAGGCGGGGCGCGAGCACCGCGGCGATGCGCGCGAGGAGCGGGTCCGGGAGGCTGCGGGCCCAGTGTTCCTGGAGGTGGCGGCGGTGCACGTGACGGCGGATGAAGCCGTGGAGCACGTCCGGGGATTCGTCGAGGAGTGACTGGAGCAGGCGGAGCAGGGCGTCGTCGGAGAGTCCCGCGTAGCGGTCCGCGCTCTCGGCGAGCAGGAAGGCGAAGAGGGCCTCGCGTGCTTCCGGACTGTCGTGCGTGCCGGGGCGTGGAGGGAGTGGAGCGGACTCGGAGGGGCTCAGTGGGACATCGAGCGGGTGGGCGACTCGCGCGGTGAAAGGCCGATGACCGTTTGCTTGCGATGCGGTGGGGTGATGGAGGGTGTCTGACTCCGCGCGCGAGGAGGGGTCACCGGGTTGATGAGGTGTGGCCCGCGCCCGTGGGGCTGTGTCGGAGGGCTGTGTGGCTCTTGCCCGAAGGGCGTCACGTTCGTGATGGACGTGCTTCACGGTCGCGGTGATTGAGTCCGTGTGGCCGTGCGCGAAGTGCTCTGCGGGGAGTGATGCGTGTGCCGCGGGAGGTGGTGTATCCGTGTGGTGAACCGTTGGATGTGTCGCAGGCCCGGAATGCGCGGCACCTCCCGTGTCGACGTTGGAAGGCGCTGAGTCGCTCACGCGCGCATCGAGGGCACTGAGGCTGAAGGGGACCTCGCTTTGTGCGTGCCGACTTGCGCCGTTGTTGCTGAACGGTGCCGAGTCCCGCGCCGGCGGGACCGAGTCGCTGTGAACGGCGAGTGCATCGGTCCGCGCACGTGCGGGCGCGTCGCCGCGACTGAGGAGTTCCTGGGTTCGTTCGTGCGGGCCGAGGTCGTCGTGGCCGAAAGGCGCCTCGTCGTGAGCATGCGGAGCTGAGTCGCTGCGACTGAGGAGTTCCTGGGTTTGTTCGTGCGAGCGGAAGCTGTCATCGCCAGGAGCGGGCGCGACTTGGGTACGAGAAACCGGGTCGGTGCGACGGAGGGATGCCCCGGCCCGTTCGCCCCAGTCTGCGCCGTCGAAGTGGAGGGGTACCCCGCTTGGTGCTTGCGAAGCTGCGTCGGTGTGACTGAGAGGGGGGCCGGCCCGTCCGCCCGAGTCTGCACCCTCGAAGTGGAGGGGTACCCCGCTTTGCGCTCGCGAAGCCGCGTCGGTATGGCTGAGAAGGGGACCGGCTCGTCCGCCTGGGTCTGCACCTTCGAAGCGGGGGGGCACCCCGCTTGGCACGCGCGAAGCTGCGTCGGTATAGCTAAGGAGGGGGCCGGCTCGTCCGCCTGGGTCCGCACCCTCGAAGCGGAGGGGCACCCCGCTTGGCATACGCGAAGCTGCGTCGGTGTAGCTGGGGGATGTCCCGGCGAGTCCACGAGAGTCTGAGCTGTCATGGCTGAGTGATGCCTCGTCCCGAGCGAGCGAATCGGCGTCGCTGCGGCTGAGATAAGCACGTGAGCCTGATACGTCGTGGCCGGGGGATGCCGCGTCGCTCAAGAGCGAAGGTGCGTCGTTGCGGCTACGAGAACGTCCGGTTCGTTCATACGAGTCGGACTCGTGGTCGAGGGATGCCTCGTCTCTAGAGAGCGAAGGTGTATCGCCAGATGCCCCTGTTCGTTCGTGCGATTCGGATTCGTGGCCGATAGCTGCCGCGTCCCCTGGACGCGAAGGCGCGTCGCTGCGGCTGTCAGACCTCCCTGCTCGTTCATGAGAGTCGGACTCGTGGCCGATAGCTACCTTGCCGTGCTCGCGTGAAGCGGAGTCGCCGTGGTCGAGACCTTCCTCCGCCTGCTTGTTTGCGGCTGGGGCTCCTTGGGCAACGGAGTCTCTGTCCTGCCTGCGCGAGGCCGCATGGCCGAGGCCCAGAGGAACGGTGTCTTCTTCGCGTGATGTGGGGCCGCCTCGGTTGAAGGCTGCTTCGTCTTGTCCATGCGGAGCGTGGACGACAAAGACACTGCTCTTTCCGAGCGAGGATGAGTCGCCGCGGTCGAAGGATGCCGCGTCTCGCCAGAGAGCGACCGAGTGGCCGTAGGTGCCGGGTTCGGCCATCTGCACGTGAGGGGCCGAGTCTCCGTGGTCGGTACGGATGCCGTCCGGCGTGCGCGAACTCGTGGCCGCATGAGCGGGCGAGGTTCGTTCGCCCGCGCGCGACCGTATGTCGCCATCCTCCCTGCTCGAACCATCAACGCCTCCGGAAGGTGACGCGCCACCTCGCTCACGAAGGTGGTCGAGCGCCGCACCGAAGGCCTCCGCATGTTTCTGGAGCACGCCTCCCGATGCGCCCCAGTCCGCGATGACGCGTGACAAGAACCCCTGGGCCTCCAGGGGCATCTCCGCTCCGAACAGTCTCCGCAGCAGTCTGCTCACGGTGCTCCGGGAAAGCGGAGCCGTCTCCCCGAGCAACAACAACTCGTGGAACACCGTCTGCCGTGCGCCAGCGATGCCGCCCGGGAGCACCCGCTCCGGCAGCTCCCTCATCGCCCGGAGCAACGCCCGCATCGACCGGGACTCGCGCGGACGCAGCAAGTCCATCGCCCTGCCGAGGACCTCCTCCCCACTCCGGTCGACGAGCACCGTCCGCAAGTCCTCCGTGTCCCGCAGCGCCAGGAGGAAGTGCCGACTGTCCTCGGGAAACGACGTCAGCAGCGCGCCGAGCAACTCCTCCACCGTCGGCCCTGCCTTCGCTCCGAAGCGAAGCCGGCTCACCAGCGCGGACTTGAGCGCATGTGCCTCCCACCGCGACAGGTCCGCGTCACGAACTCCCCAGTCCTCCGTGCCTCCCGGAACCCGCGTCGCCGAGAGCTCTTCCAGGACCACCGGCTTCCCATCCAGCAGCGCCGCGAGCAGTCGCGCGAAGAACAACGGCTTGTCCTCGGCGCGCGCCGCGAACACGGGCAGCGCCGAGCGCAGCGGACTCCCTTCATCTCCGGGGCGCGGCATCAGCCGCACCAGCAGCTTCGACAGCACCTCCTCGGGGATCCGCCGCACCGCCCGGACCAGCCGCGCCAACGAGCCACCCGATTGCTCCCAACCGAGCGCCCGCCGCTGCAGCGAGCGAGGCAGCTCCGGCAGCGTCGCGACGACCCGCTCCGCCGTCAGCTCCGGCATGCGCACGAGCGTGGCCCACGGCAGCTCCTCATGGCGGAGGTAATACCGAAGCGCCTCCGCCAGCTCATACCGCGCCGACGCCGACTCCGTGGTCGCCAGCTCCTCATCGAGCACCGGAGTCTCCACCTCCTCGACCTCGGGGAGCGGCAGCTCGCGCACCAGCTCCCCGATGACGGACGACAGCGACGCCAGCACCGGGTGCCGCTTCCGCACCTGCTCCAACCCGGAGTCCAGCGTCGTCAGCAGCTCCGGATAGTCCAGGCCCTGGCTCTCCGAGACCCCCTCGAGCAGGAGCTTCAACGCGCTCTTGCGGTTGAACTGCGAGCCCGCGTCCTTCACCAGGTACGTCAGCGTCAGCGACCAGAGCAGCCGTGACAGCGCCCGGTCACTCAGCGGCAACACCGGCTCGATGCGATGGAGCGCCTGGAGGCTGACGATGTAGTCGATGAGCAGCGCCGCGTGCTTCGGCTCCAGGAGCATCACGAGCTGCTCCAACTGCCGCGGGTCGAGCTGCAACACCAACCGGTCCAACACGCGCCCGAGCGTGGCGTGCTTGCCCACCAGCCGCACCAGCGCGGCCGGAGAGCTCCGGGCAAGCTCGGCGAAGAGCGCGCCGAACGAGAACGCCACGCCATGCGGTGCCCAGAAGGGCAGGGTGCCATGCAGCAGGTAATGCTCCAGCAACTCCAGCCGAAGCTCCTCCTCGGTCCGAGGCCGGTCCTCCGCCCGCGTCGACGAGCGCCGCTCCCGCACCGCCTGCTCCACGGCCTCCTGGAGCCGCAGGGAGAGCCGCTCCTCCACCACCCGCTCGAAGTCGTCGAACGGCACCGTCCCCAGGTCCACATCGAGCCGGTCGAGGCGCAGATGCAGCCCGGGGACATCCACCGCGTCGAACACCTTCTCGATGATGGCGAGCAGCCGACGCCGGTTGAAGTCACTCAGCCGGGGCTGGAGCGCCAGCGCCTGCTCCTCCGACGCCAAGGTCACCCGCAGCGTCTGCTTCCGGAGGTGATGCCGCGAGCCCGTCATGCGGTGTCCGCCTCGGACTCACGGGCCGCCGCTTCCAGGAAGTCCCTCAGTCGCGCCGAGGCCAGCGAGAGCCCGGGCTCATCTGCCTGCCGGAGCGCATTCCTCCAGGCCCAGTAGAGCCGCTCGAAGGCCGCCATGCGCGAGGACCCGAGGAACAGACACTCCGCGACCACCAGCGCGGGCGCGTTGCTCCGGATGACCTCGCGCGCGAACGACTGGAACTCCGGCTCACGCCACTCGCCCGTCGCCGTGGAGATGACCGCCGTCACCGTGAAGCTGTAGGGGAAGGCGTCCTCGCCCTCGCGCCGGGCGGACCGCAGCAGCAGGTGCTCCACGATGTAGAGCTGCGAGCGTTGCCGGTTGAGCTGGCGCGCCTGCTCCACGAGCGCATGCGCCCGCGCCACCGCGCTCTCCACATTCGGAAACTTCCCCGCCAGGTGCCAGCCCGCCTCGGACGGCGCCTTGCACACCAGCGACAACGAGGACTCCCCCGGCAGCGTCCCCACGCGGAAGTGCTCCACCGCGCCCGCCGCGCTCAGGAACTCGCCTCCCAGCATCTGGGAGCGCAGGGGCGGCGCGGGAGGGCTCTCCCGCGCGGGCAGCGAGGCGACGGGCGTGAAGCGCTCCTCGAGCATGTCCTCGTATCGCGCCAGCGCGCGACTCTCCGGCGCAGTGCTCGCCAAGTCGGAGAGGTTCAGTCCATGCTCATCCAGCCCATCGATGAGCGAGCGCGAGTCCGCGACGGGCATCCCCAGCTGGATGCGGCTCTTGATGGCCATGCCCGCGACGTTCCGCGGCCCGGGACGCTCCAGCGCGTCGATGCCGCGCCCACGCGAATGCGTGCTCTCCACCAGGTGCTCGAACAGCGCGAGCTTCGCGCGCAGCACCCGCTCGGCCTGGAGCGCGTCCGGAGTGCCGTCCCACGACGTGCCCGCGACGGAGTCCTCGTCCAGTTGCTCCCCGCAGAGCGCCAGCAGCACATCGAGGAACCGGTTGCGGCGCGCGGTGACGGGGTCCTGGCTTGCGACCAGCTCCTCCAGTCCGAGCGCATAGCCCGGCGAGTCCCCTCCCTCCGAAGGCTCCGCGAGCAACGGCTCCACATCCGGAACCGCGTCGGTGAGGAGCTGGAAGAAGTACGTCCGCCGCAGGTCCGGGTCGCCGGAGAACAGGTCCCGCACGTGCGCGAGCTGCGCGAAGAAGTCCGTGAGGAGCTGCTCGAACACGAGCAGGTAGCCCTTGAGCTGGCGCGCCTGGGCCTGACGGGGTGTCGGTGCGCCCTCGGGGAGTCCCGCGGACCCGATGCCGTAGACCATGGGGTACTGCGTCTGGATGGAGGTGTACGCGCGGAAGTCCTGGCGCTGACCTCGGGGCATGCCGAGGTACTCCTCGTATTGGCTCCCCAGCGGATAGGTGCGGCGCTGCTCGGCCCACAGGCGCTCCAGCTCGCGGCGCACGCGCGCGGGATGGGGCTTCACCTCCACGCCATTGCGCAAGAGCCGAATCGAAAACCCGCCCCGCTTCGGGTCCGTGCGGGTGTCGAGGCTCAGTATCTGCTCCGGCGCCACCGGCAGCGAGCCATCTGGTCCGGTGGCGACCTGGCCACCCGCGCGCAGGCTCACCCCTCGGACACTGGAGACGCCGGGCGTCTGCGCCATGACCCGGATGAGGTCCTGGAGCGCGATGGACGTCGCCTTGGGTTGCAGCTGCGCATCCGCGATGAAGCCGTTGCGCAGCAGCGGCCCCTCCAGGATTTCATCCGGAGTCCGGCCCGCGTCGAGCAGGGACTTGAGGGACTCGCGACGCGGCTCGGGCGCCAGGAGGTTGCCGATGCGGAAGAACAGCGCGGCGAGGATGTCCTCGGGCGTCCGACGCTCGTCGATGCTGGCCTCGGCGGTGACGATGGCGTCGAGCGGCTCCAGGAGCGAGACGTCGCGGAGGTCCTCGCACAGGGCGCGGTGCCGGCTGTAGACGCGGCGCACGGCGTCGAGGATGGCGTCGGGGGAGCGCTCGTCGGTGGCGCAGTCGTCGCGCGCTGGCGCCAGAATCCTCACGTCGTAGAGCCCCTGGACCTCTCCGGTGGTGACGGGGGTGAGCCAGACATTGGCGACCTGGGGCACGCGGTCGATGAGCAGCTTGCGGTAGTCGCGCTCCGTCACCGGGTCGCACGGGAGGATGTCGAGCGCGGGGAAGAGCCCCTGTCGCGCGGGCTCGATGACGCCCGTGACGGGGTCCACCAGCAGGTCGGCGAGCGGGAACGTCGCGCGGTAGGACAGCTCCGTGAGCGCATAGCAGAGCTGCTGCAGCGTGGTGACGCCGGAGTCACTCGCGTTGTAGTCCGTCCATATCTTCCCCGAGAGCTCCTGGAGGAGCGCGGTGCCCTCCTTCTCGAGCGCGGCGTAGTCCAGGCCCACGTTCGTGGGCGGCGTGGCGGTGACGGTGACGGGCTCTGCCATGGTGTGCTCCGAAAGGGCTCAGTAGCCATCCGCGGCCAGCAGGGTGGCGGGCGCGTCCGCGGCGCGCAGCGCGTGCCGGGTCTCCGAGGTGAGGAAGTACCAGTCGGACTCCAGCGTCTCCGGACGCGGCGAGTGCTCCAGCTCCAGCGAGAGCAGCTCCTCGACATAGGGGCGCGTCTGGATGAAGTCGGAGACGTCCGCGCTCGAGCCGTACTCGCCCTGCCGTGTCGCGCGGGACGCATCGAAGTACCAGGGGGACAGGTACTCCACGAGCTCGCGGTCGAGCCGCTCCAGGCTCGCGCCCGTCTCCTCTCCGGCGCGGAAGCGCACCGCCGCGTCCACCTTCACGCGGACGTAGAGGGGATTGACGGCGCGGACCTGCGCGAAGCCGCTGGCGCGCTCCGCGAGGAACTGCTCGACCTGCTCGAGCAGCTCGGACGTGGCCTGGGGCACCGTCGGGTCCGCCGCCGCCGACGCGTCGCGCCCGGGCACCACCACCACGAGCACCGCGCCCGGCACTCCGGACTGACGGGGCGCGTGCGCGGGCAGGGCCTTCACCTTCCAGAGGGACGGGAAGCGCTCCAGGGCCAGCCGCTCGTAGTCCCACGCCAGCACCGCGCGCTCCTTGTGGCGCAGGCGCTCCGAGGCGCGGACCTCGAACGTGTGCGCCGTCTCCGGCGGACGTCCTCCGAACGACGCCATCGGCTGGGAGATGCCGCCGATGTCGGGCAGCGCCTGCACGGACTGGGTGATGCTCCCGGCGGGCACGGGCGTGTCCACATCGACGCCGGGCGCGCCGCGCGTCGCCGTCACCGCGTGCGGCGTGAGCGCGAGCGTCCGGGGGAAGTCGTCCGCCTCCTGTGGGACGGAGGCGCGCAGCCACTGGTAGTCGCCCTCGTCGGCGACCTTCGGCATCAGCGTGCTGCCTCGCGAGGTGAAGGTGGGAAGGCCCAGGGTGAGGATGCCCGTGCCCTGCAGTCCCCGCGTCGAGTCCGAGAGGACCTGGTCCGGAGGCAGCGGGCGCCACCCCGTCGGCGTGAGCCACTCCCACTGCACGGTGGGGACCTCGCCCGTCCCGGTGAAGGTGCCGCTCAGCTGGAACAGCATCGTGAGGCCCTGGGCTTCGTCCAGGCCGGTGAAGCCGAGGTACAGGTTCGCGGGCGCCTTGAAGTGGGGGAGCAGCGCGACGGGCCGCTGGGCGTCGGCGGTCACCTGCTTGAAGCCCTCGAAGGGCAGCAGGTGGAAGAAGCGCGCCTCGTCGAGCAGGCAGTGCGCGGAGTAGTGCACGGCCAGCGTCCGCACCTGGGGCAGCCAGGGGGGATTCGGGTACTTGATGTCCTTGAGGAGCCGCGACTCCTTCGTGGAGGGTTGCGAGCCGTCGGGCAGCTCCGCCAGCACCGCGTTCAGCACGTTGACGGTGTAGAGCGAGTCACCGAAGGCATACGACGGGGTGGCCAGCCGCAGCTCGAGCGCGCTCGTCGCCGGGTCGTAGTAGTCGGGTGGCGTGCCGGGGGCCACGTCGAACTGCTTCAGCACGGTGTCCTGGCACAGCGTGCCGCGCGGCTCGGGCGGGGGCGTGTCGCAGTCCGGCTTCGTGCGGAAGAGGCAGCAGCGCACGCCCTCCCGGGGGGCGTCCTCGCTCGGGGGAGAGCCGGGGCACCGCGGCGCGTCGGGCAGCACGAGGGGCTGGAGCGTCCAGGCGCCGGGGCGGAGCACGCGCAGGTCCGCGCTGAAGCTCGTGTTGTCGAAGAGGTCCTCCGTCGGCAGCCCGTCCGGCCCCACGCGATAGTCGCGGTAGTAGCCCGCGAAGCCCTCCGTGTCCGAGGGGAGGTTGAACCAGTCGAGCGCGAGCGAGAGCGTGTCGAGGCGTTTGACGAACAGCTCGGTGTGACGCAGGCGCGCGTACGAGCCCACCACGGGCGACGCACCGAAGAGGGCCCACGGAGTGCTCGGGTCCACCTCGCCCTGGGTGTTCTCGATGCTCACGCCCGTCAGCTCGCGCACGTGGACCTGCAGCTCCAGGTTCTGGAAGGCCACCGCGTCGAGCAGCGACACGGGATGGACCTCGACGCCGTTTCGCAGGGCGACGGGCTCGGGGTTCAGCCAGGCGCGCAGCATGGGCAGGTCCGGCGCGGGCGCGGCGCCGTTGGGCACCACGGCGGGCGCGGACGGGGGCAGCTCGAACCAGAGCCCGAAGAACGTGACCACGGGCACCACGCCCACGGGCCCGAGATTCGCGGGGAGGATGGGCTCGTAGCGCTCCACCGTCAGCCAGCCCTCCTCGATGGAGACCTGGAGGGTGAACGACTCGCGCAGCACCTGCAGGAACACGGTGCTCGCATCGAGGCCGGTGGCCTCGGCGAGCACCTCCAGTCGGGAGCTCAGGAGGCGAGCGGACTCGGGCGAGAGGGGCACGTTCAACGTCACCACGCGGCTGCCGCCCGTCAGGCTCAGGTAGCCCGAGGCGAGCGCGAAGCCGAGCGTCGCGGGGCCGGTGACGGTGGTGGCGGTGACGCCCTCCCGCACGGCGCCGAACGTCGCCCAGCCGGGAAGGGGCTCCACCGCCGGGTCCGGCGTTGCATCCGGCTCGAGCGGCATCTCCGAGACGAGCACCTGCTTGACGACGGTGAGTGGCGTCGCGCCCTCGACGGGCGCCGCGACTTCCGGAACCAGCGGTCCGCTCAGCACCCGCAGCGCGAGGCGCCGGGCCACGGTGGCGCGCGAGACGCCCACCGCGGTGTCCGAGGCGAAGAGGATGTCCTGGCCGTCCGGACGCTTCCCCGCGGGGAACAGGGTGCCTCGGGGAACGACCTCACTTCGCACCGCCTCGTCATCGGCGAGCGTGAAGGTGAGGTACGTGCTGTCCGGCAGCGCGCCGCGAGGTCGCAGGCGCAGCACGTCGCGGTAATAGAACGACGCATACCGCCCCGACACCGAGTTGACGGTGTCCTGCGCGGTGCGGAAGAGCCGCACGAACGCCATGTAGAGCGCCAGGTGCGGAGGATGGTCTCCATCCGCCAGCACCGAGGGCAGCACCTGCCGCGCGAGCCCCTGGAGCTGCGAGAGCGAATCCAGGAAGGCCCCCAGCAGCGGCTCCAGCTTCGCCATCGCCGAGCGCGCCCGCGCCTCCCTCGTCGCGCCGCGATACGCCGAGCCATCCGCCGGCAGGTCCTCCAACCCCCAGAGTGGCGACATCCCAGCGACGTCCAAGCGGATGAGCCGCCCCAGCGCCTGCGACCCGGCCGCGCCCTTCGCCAGGCTCACCAGCGAGCGCAGCGCCCCCGACAGCGGCCCCTCGACGGCCTTCACCAGGTCCTGCCCCAGGAGCCGCGCCGCCTCGCCCTGCGCGCCCAGCCCCGCGCCGCGCAGCCAGAGGTCGAACCGACGCGCGAGCCCGAGGATGAGCTCGAAGCCCTCCGACAGCGTCTGGAAGGCGCGCTCCGGCGTCCGTGCCAGGTCCACCTCCCGCGCCGTGCGCAGGAACCGCTCCTCCACCGAGCCCGTGTCCAGCGCGTCGATGGACGCGAGCACCATCACCGGGTCCGCGAGGAAGAACTCCGACCAGTCCCCGTCGCGCTGGTTCTTCAAGTCATAGAAGTAGACGAGCGCCCCGAAGCGCGGCGCGAAGTCGAGCAGCTCCGAGCGCGTGCGCCCGTCCACCGGCGCATACCCGTCCTCCAGCGCGCGCAGCCACCGCGTGAGCTGACTGGGCGCGTCGTTGAGGGCGACCTTGTTGTCGAGCGGAGCCATGGTCTAGGGCCCCGTGACCGGGATGCTCCCCTCCTGCAGATAGAAGGGATAGACGAGGTTGCTGCGCGAGTTCGTCTGCGTGACGACGTAGGACACGGTGATGGAGAGCAGCCCGTCCACCGAGGCGTCCTTCTGCACCGTCACCGCGTCCACGACGATGCGCGGCTCCCAGTAGAGGATGGCCTGCTGGACGTAGTCCTGTATCTGCCGCGTCAGCGTGGTGTTCACGGCCCGGAACACCATCTGCCGCAGCTCACAGCCGTAGCTGGGCAGCATCGTGCGCTCGCCCAGCGACGTGGACAGGAGCACCCAGAGGCTCTCGCGGATGTCCAGCTCGCCGCTGGCCATCATCACGCCGCCGGTGCTCCGGGAGAACGTGGGCGGAAAGCTCCAGCCGGTGCCGAGGAACGAAGGGGGCTTGGTCTCCATGGCGCCTCACCCTCCAATCATCACCGTGGGCAGGCCCACGAGCACGGTGCCGCCATGGGCCGTCTTGTCTCCCAGCCTCGCCGCGGGCAGCCCCATCACCTTCACCGTCATGGAGCCCTTCACGATGGCGTCCGGCGGCCCCACGCAGATGGCGATGTCACCCACCTTCGCCGCGGGCAGCCCGCCGATGAGCACGGTGACGGCGCCAGGGCCCGCGATGGGGCCGCCGACGTGCGGCACCTGCACGGGCCCCACGGGCGTCGTCATGGGGCACTGATGGAAGTCGGTGAGTCGGGCTGCGGGAGGCATGAGGCACTCCTTTCAGGCACGGCACTCAGTTGATTTTGACCAGCGTGCCGCGCACCGTGAGGACGCCGCTGGACGTCACCTCGGCCTGCGCGTTGCCGCTGGCCGCGAACTTCATCGAGGCCTTGTTCGTCACCTGCGCGCCGCTCACGGAGACATTCCCCGTGGCCTCGAGCGTCAGGTTCCCACCCGCCTTCACCGCCACGTTGCGCTTCGCCGAAATCTTCACGTCGGACGCGCTGTCCAGCGCGATGCCCCCCTTGGACAGCGACACGGTGTTGCCGTTGCTGTCCTGCAGCGAGAGGGCCCCGGACGTGTCATCCAGCTTCACCGTGTGGCCGCCGGGCGTCTTGATGAGGATGACCTTCTTCTCGTCGTCGAACGACAGCTCCAGCTTGGAGCGCGTCACCACGGCCTTCTTCGTGTTCTGCTCGTCCGGTGCCGTCGCGGGCGCGCGCTGCTTGCTGTACACGGAGCCCAGGATGATGGGGTCTCTCGGGTCCTCGTTCATGAAGCCCACCACCACCTCGTCGCCGACCTCCGGGTAGAACAGCGCGCCCACGCCCTTGGACGCGTAGAACATCCCCAGCCGCGCCCACACGCCCTGGCTCGGGTCCTGGAAGAGCGGCAGCCCCACCAGCACCCGCAGCTCCCCGCCGGGGTCCTTGGCCACCTGCTTCACCACGCCCGTCTGCAGGCCCTTGACCGGCGGAAGCTGCCCGGACGCCCCGGGCGCCGCGATGTCGGGGGCCTCCGACGTGAACCAGCGCGAGGACAGCCCGAAGTCCACCGTCGTCAGCCACCGCCCGTCCTCGATGTGGTGCTGCACGCCGCTGATGAAGGCCGTGCCGTTGAAGCGCGGCCCCAGCCCGCCCAGCTCCAGCGTCCTGCCCACCTTGGCGAGCGCGCTGCCCTGGAAGCGCGCCGTGCCGCGAATCTTCGACAGCTTCGACAGGAGCAGCTCCGCCGAGGCCCAGTCCTGGAGGTCCGTGGACGTCAGCTCCGCGCCCGTCTGCACCACCACCTTCTTCGCGCCGAAGACCTTGGCCAGCTCCGCCGAGGACACGTTGCCCTGCTCCTTCACCGACACCGCGCGAGGCCCCGACTCGATGAGCTTCTGCGCGCCCGCGTCCCAGGTGTAGCCCTTGATGGAGGACGCATCGAACTGCGTCGTCGCGTCCAGCTCCGCCTGCAGGTCCAGCAGCGTGGTGCCGTACGCCACCGCGAGCACCGGCGCCTGGCCCGTGTCCGGCTCCGCCACCGTCACCTTCCCGCCGTCCGCCATGACGACCAGGCCGTTGAGCTGCGCCCGCGTCACCATCAGGTCCCAGTCCGTGGCGTAGTACTGGACGATTTCGTCGTGCACGCCGGTGGTGGCCGCCACGCTCCCGGACAGCCCGTTGCGCGACAGCAGCGTCTGGATGAGCGCGCTGTCCTTCACCTTCTCGAAGAAGCCGCTCTTGCGCTCCAGCGTCATCTTCAGCGCCTCGTCGCTCAGCTCCACCACCAGCTTCGAGCCCGACGCCGCGTCGATGTCCAGCCCCTGCCGGCACACCACGCCCTCGAAGATGCGCGTGTTGTCCCCGTCGTAGCCGGCGGAGATGCTGACGCGTGCGCCGGGCAGGAAGGTGGACGTCGCGCTGATGGGGAAGGTGCCCGTGGACGCATCCCCGTCGAACAGCACCAGCCTCGCGCGCGGCAGCTTGTTGACCCCCAGCCACGTGTCCACCGAGACGACGCGGAACGTGGAGGGGATGAGCGCCCCGTTCGCCTGGATGGCGAACGTCGTCAGGGCGCCCGCGTCCTTCGCCGGCGTGGGCGTGCTCATGTCTGGCCTTCCTTCAGCGGCGGGAAGATGAGCTGCGAGCCCACCGTGAGCCGCCGGAAGTCGACCAGGCCGTTGACCCGCGCGACCTCCAGGTAGAGCGTGCTGGTGCCGTAGATGCGGAAGCACATCAACGGCAGCGTGTCTCCCGCCTTCACCGTGCGCACGTGCGTCAGGTCCGGCGAGCTCATCCGGGCCTGGAGCGCCAGCTCCACCTCGTCGTTGTAGCCGAGGAACGTCCCCTTGGCCCGGGCGCGCAGCGGCGTGCCGTCCGGCTTGAACAGCGTGTACGTCATGCTCAGCTTCGACAGCCGGCACTTGAACAGGAACGTGCCCCACGACAGCTTCAGGTAGTTGGGGCTGTGGATGTTCCCGTTGTAGGTGAAGACCAGGTTCTTGAACTTCGACACCTGCTCGCTGATGCCGTCGTCGGTGAAGGGCATCAGCCCCGGCAGCGGGCTGGGCACCACGCCCGTGCCGTCGAACACCAGCTCCAGCTCCACCGTGTCGGAGGGAATCCGGTTGAACTCCGGCGAGCCCCCGCTGCTGCCCTGCGGCTGCACGTCGTTGTACTTGACGCAGTACGTGTGCGAGTACGACGCCGGGTTGATGTAGACGGTGTAGCGGCCCACCTCCGACGTGAAGTCGGACTTCTGGTAGGCGAAGACCATCATCTTCTCGAGGCTGCCGGAGAACCCCATGGTCAACGCTCCCGCTGGGCCTTGAGCACCTGGAGCACGCGCCGCACGCACTCCTCCATCATCCGCTCCTTCTCCGCCTTCTCCTCCGCGTGGTTGCAGTCCGCCACCGGCGTGCTGGACACCTCCAGGCCGTCCCCGCCCGAGCCGTCCTTCACGCTGACCTGGATGCCCACCTCGTTGACCTCGAGCGGCATGCGCGCCTCACATCAACCGAGAGGTGAGCTGGGCCAGCTTGATGGCCACGGAGGCCGGGCTGCCCAGGTTCACCCGCTCGAAGTAGTTGTAGGACAGCTCCAAGGACTCGGTGAGGATGCGGTTCTCCTGCGAGCTCATGGGGGAGACCTGCCAGCGCAGCGGCCACGCGTTGACGAAGCCCCACGCCACCAGCGGCAGGCCTTCCTCGTTGAGCAGCAGCACCAGGATGTTCTGCGGGAGCAGGGGCAGGGACAGCCCCGAGCCCACGCTCTGTCCGAACCACTCCGCCAGGAACGAGTCCCGCGTCACCACGCCCCGCTTGAGCACCAGGTTGGAGTACCGGGCCGCCTTGGGCAGCTTGTGGATGAAGCGGTTCTCGCCGCCCTCGGTGACGTCCTCGGTGTCCCAGCGCGCCTCGATGCCGGAGATCTCCTGGAACGACGCGTCCAAATCGCTCGCCGCCGCGAGCAGCGTCGCGGAGCCGAGCACGGAGACGCTGAAGTAGAACGCGCCTGGCGGATAGTAGGGTTCGGACATGGCGATGAGAGGGGATTAAGGCGCGGCGACGACCAGCGTCTCGAAGGCGAGCTCGAGCGTCTCCACGGCCACCTCGTTGCCCTCGGACTTGAGGTCCGTGCCGGAGAGCTTCGTGGGCCACGCGTTGTTCAGCGTCCACGTCATCTTCGGCGCGCCCTGCTCATCCAGCAGACTGATGATGACCGTCCGCCGGGCAATCGTGTTCATCTTGATTTCGTTGTACCAGTCCCAGAAGCGGGCATCGTTCACGAAGATGCCCTTGCGCATCCTCACGTTCCCCACCTTGGCCAGGCCGGGCATCTTGATGGGGTAGAAGCTGGGGTTGTTGCCGTGCCGGTACTCGATGACCTGCGTCTCCGTCTCCAGGCCATCCACTTCCTGGAAGCTCACGGAGGTGTCGTCCCCGAGCTGCACGGAGAAATAGAATTTCGGCAACGGCCAGATGTCGTTCTGAACTTCTCCTGCCATGGCGGCTCCTCGTTCGGCTTGAATCGGGTGGAATCAGTCGTGGAACGGCACGAAGGCGCTACGCGCTGGCGCCTTCCATCTTCTGCTTGAAGGTCAGCTCGATGAACTCCGCCGGGCGGATCATCTGCAGGGTGACCTGGACGACCATGTAGCCCTCGAGCACGTCCTGGGCCGTCATGGTGCTGCCCAGGCCGCACTCCACGCTGAAGGCATCCGACGCGGTGGCGCCGAGCAGGCCGCCCTGCGACCAGAGCCCCTGCAGGAAGCTGGACACCATGGACGTCACCGACGCCCAGGTGTTGCCGTCGTTGGCGGAGAAGACGAAGCGGTCCAGCGAGCTCTTGATGGACTGCTCCACGTAGACGAGCGTGCGGCGCACCTGGATGTAGCGCCAGTCGTTGCTGTTGCCGTCCAGCGTACGCGCGCCCCACACCACGGAGCCTCGGCCCACGAACTCGCGCACGGCGTTGATGGCCTTGCCGTCCACCGGGACGTTGAGGTCCGCCTGCTGGTCGTTGTTGAGCTTGAAGGTGGTGCTGGTGACGGACGTCAGGCTGACGTTGGCCGGCGCGTTCCACACGCCCCGGTTGGTGTCGTTCCACGTGTAGATGCCCGCCATGGCGCCGCTGGACGGCAGCACGTCGTCCTTGCCGGTGATGACGCGCAGCATGTCCGTGAGCAGGGGCAGCGCGGCGGTGAGGTTCTGGTTGAGCGCCAGCACCTCCTCCTCGAGCGTGACGGTGCCAATCTTGTCGATGTCCGCGTCCACCGCCGTCTTGCGCGTGGGGTTGGTGGCGTAGAGGTTGGCGCTCTCCAGCTTGAGGATGTCCTTGAGCGTCGCCTCCAGGGTGATGTTCCGGTAGTCGAAGTCGCTCACCTCCTGCACGGAGGTGTGCAGGAAGGGGAAGTACGCCATGCCGTAGTTGAGGAACTTGTCCCCGAGGATGCCGCGGTAGTCGGTGATGACCTGCGTGAGGGTGTCCTTGGTGACGGTGGCGGAGCCCCACACGTCCAGGAGCGCCACGCGGTCCTTGAGCTGCCCGCACTGGTCGAGCATCTTCGAGGAGACCTTCTGGTAGTCGGCCAGCGTGGTGAGGTTCACCGCGTCCGGGACGACGAGCATCGTCGGGCCCACCTGCTCGGCGATGACGTCCAGGCCGTCCTTGAGCGCGTCGGCGCCCAGCGTGGCGGTGTAGTCACCCACGGAGACGATGTACGCGGTGCCGCCGCCGTTCGCGTAGAACAGCCGCAGGCTGTTGAAGAGGTTGAACTGGGTGCCGGTGGAGTTGACCAGATTGTAGTACTTCCAGACGGGCGTGGCCGCGTCGTACACCTTGAAGTCGTAGTCACCGGCCTTCTGCTTGGCGGTGTCGGTGACCTCCTCCAGCCGGAAGAGCGGGTCCGGCGCGCCGCCGAACACCTGCTGGTAGTCCGCCAGCGAGTTGATGAGGATGGGCTTGTTGAGGACGGGCTTGCCGCTCAGCTGGGCCGTCTGCGTGTAGCCGATGAAGGCGGGCACCGCCGTCTGGATGCCGACGACGGAGGGTGGGAAGGCGTCCAGCTCGGTGACATAGACGCCGGGAGTCTTGCGTGCGGGTCGGGTGGCCATCGGGTCCTCGTTTCGTGGGTGGCGCTGCTGCTGCTCTGGGGTTTCAGAGGTTCAGGAAGATGTCCGAGTAGTCTCGCGTTGCTTCCGGCGCGGCCCGCGAGTCACGGGAGCGCCGGGTGGGGCGCGTGCTCCGGGGCCTGCCGGGCGCAGGTCCGCTCCGGGGCAGCACCAGCGCGGGCGTGGCGACGGGCACGCGCGACATCAGCGTGTTCTCGAAGAGGCCCTGGGTCCTCAGCCCCTTGAGCTCGAAGACGAAGCTGGAGAGCTCCTGCAGCGGCAGGTCCTGGTCCGCGATGAAGCACTGGGTCACCCCCGCGCCCGGGACGGGGACGGGGACGGGGCCGGAGAAGGTGACGGGCTGGGACGTGTCCGTGTCGACCAGGCGCAGCTGCTCGTAGGTGACACCCTTGGGTGGCACGACGAAGTAGCACCAGCGCGTGCTGCGCCGCTCGAAGCGCAGCTGCAGCTCCAGCGGGACGACGCGCGCGCCCTCTCCCTGCGGAGGCACGTCGCACAGGGGATACAGCCCCGTGTCCTGCGGCGAGGGCTTCGCCAGCACCAGGTCGATGAAGCCCAGCGGCGCGGGGTACGCCTGCGTGTAGAGGACGACCTCCTGGTCCAGCACCTGTCCGTCGGCGGCGAGCTGCCGCAGGGTGTAGAGCCCCTCCGGTACGGCGACGAGGTCCAGGTAGAGGGCCGTGCCCACGCGCTGCTCCTCCCCCGGCCCCTTCGCGCGCGCCTGCGCCACCTGCGCGCAGGTGATGAGGTAGGGCGTTCGCTGGGCCAGCAGGGACCTGGGGATGCTGCACGGCTTGCAGAGGACCTGCTCCCCGGACACATCCAGCACCACGACGCGGTCCACCGCGTCGCTCACCAGCACCACCTGCACCTGGGTGCCCACCACGCGCTGCCGGCTGTCGGCGGTGACGTGCTCACCGGGGTTGAGCAGGATGGGCGGGGCGACAGTGCCCTCGCAGTGGAGCGGCTGGTCCGTGGGGGACGGGGGGCTGCCCACGAAGTGCGCGCCCAGGTTGTTGAAGTAGAGGTTGTAGAGGTTGGGCTGGAAGTCGCTGGGCAGGTCGGTGAAGTTGACGAAGTAGGGCGTGTCGGGGACGAGCACGAAGGACAGCCACGTCCACTGGCCCTGCTGGCTCCTACGCTCCACCGCGGAGAGGAAGGCGTCCAGGCGGTTGGAGTCGAAGAGCACGGAGAAGTCCGTGCCCTCGTCGAGGAAGAGCAGCCCCCAGTCGCGCATCCTCACCCGCGTGTCGGGCGTGGGCTGGCAGCGCAGCGCGGGGCAGCGGTCCTCCGAGCCGTTGAAGTACGTGTGGCGCAGGTCCACCGTCACCAGCCGCTCGTAGGCGTAGCGGCGGGCGGGCGCGTCGTTGCCGTGGGGCGCGGGGCCGGGCTGTTGCCGGGGGCCGGGTCTCAGCCGCGAGGGGCCGTCCAGGGCGCGCTCGTAGGCGCGGCGGGCGCGGCTCATGGCTCCTGCTCCCGGGGCTGTCCTGGCGCCTCGACACCCTTGGCCGCCGGCACCTGGGCCTGCATGGCCGTGCCCCGGTAGGGAATCATCCGGACCTTGTAGAAGACGGACGGCAGGTACTTCACCCCCGCCAGCCCCATCAGGTGGTTGAGGCCCAGGAGGTCCAGGTTGACGAACTCGAAGGTGAGCTTGTCGATGTCCGGGTCCAGCCCGGGCAGGCTCTGCTGGGTGAACCAGGGCGTCTGCTGGAAGTAGCTGATGACCTGGGAGATGGCCTCCAGGCCCACCGCGTACGCCTGGTCCTCGAAGTTGGCGTACAGGAGGACGAAGAGGTCGATGTAGAGCGGCGGCGAGACGATGCCGTACGTGTCCTGCGACACGGGCACGTTGCGGTTGTACGTGCTGACGATGGTCTCGTGCTGGAGGTTGGCCAGGTACATCACCACCGCGTCGCGCGCGGGCGCGGCCGGACGGCCCTCGGGGTCCGTCAGGTTGGAGAGCACCACCCAGGGCTCCTGCCGGGGTGCGAGCTCCGCGTTGCGGAGGAACTCATCCAGCCGCGCGCGGATGAGCTCCAAGGTGCCTCCAAGCTTGCCCAAGACATACCTCTCTCAGCGCGCCCCCGGGGCACGTCTGTCTTCAAAGGTGGAGTGAGACCCGGAGGGCCGCCGGGCTTCTTCACGAGGGCGCACCGGAAGAGGGCGCGACGTCGTTGCCGCTGGATGCGCTCACGCGAGGGTTCTGCTCGCGGAGTGAAGTCACAGTAACAGGTAAAACCTGTGTGTCAAACGAGGGGGATTGGGCAGACGTGTCGGGGAGGATGTCTGTTGAAACCCGTCGTGTCTGTCTTTGGTGGCTGGGGAAGGAGGCCGCGCGGGGAGGGGTGGCGG
>NZ_SRLW01000195.1:0-19199 GCF_006518215.1 Myxococcus sp. AB025B | reverse complement strand
GTCCGCGCTGCGCTCGCTGCTGAACTGCGTCTCCACCTTGCGCCGGCCCGCCTCCCCCAGCCGCTCGGCCTCGCGCGGATTTCGCGCCACGGCCTCCAGCTTCTCGGCCAGCACCGCGGGCGCCTGCGGCGGCACGAGCATCCCGTCCACGCCGTCGTCCACCAGCTCCTTCACCCCGCCCGCCCCCGTCACCACCACCGGCGCGCGCATGGCCATGGCCTCCATGATGGCCACGCCCAACGGCTCCTGGAGGCTCGCCAGCGCGAAGATGTGCGCGCGCTCGATGCCGTCCCGCACCACGTCCTCGCCCACCGCGCCCAGCAGCGTCACCGCGTCGCCCAGCTTCGACTCCGCGAGCTTCGCCTCCAGCACCTTGCGGTACGTGGTGCCGCCCGCCTCGTCCTCGCCTGCAATCGACAGCCGCGCGTCGATGCCCCTCGTCCGCAGCATGCCCACCGCGTCGATGAGGTCCGCGTGCCCCTTGCACGGGTTGAGGCGTCCGCACGAGAAGATGCGCAGCGGCCCCTCGCCCGTCCACGCCTGGTACGGCGTCGAGCGGTTGAACTTGCCCAGCTCCACGCCCATCGGCGCCAGCTCGATGTCCTTGGGCAGGCTCCCCGCCAGCTCCTGGTTCACCTCGCCCAGGAGCTTCTTCGTGATGACGAACGCGAACCGGGCGTGCCGCCACTTCTCCCGCTGGTTCGGCCCGTAGTCGTCCAGCGGCCCGTGCAGGGTCATGCTGTACGGCAGCCCCGACAGCAGGTTCGCGAACAGCGCCACGTGCGCGGCGTTGGCGCACGAGTGCACGTGCACGTGCGTCCACCCCCGCTCACGCGCCAGCGACGCCAGCCGCCCGCCCATCACCGCGAAGGCCAGGAGCCGCGCGCGACCCTTCGCGTCCAGCCCCTCCGCGCGGGCGATGGAGGCCAGGCACCGCGCCCAGCCCGTGGGCATGGCGCGGGCAATCTCCGCCACGGCCTTCACCACGCCGAGCGGCCCGGGCGGGGCCAGGTACTCGGTGCGGGCCATGGCCTCGCGCGCCCAGCTGTGGGAGATGATGCGCGCGGGCGGCGGCTGGGTGGAGACCAGCTCCGGCGTCACGCCCTTCCCGGGAAGGGCCTGCAACTCTCGCCAGAAGAAGATGTGTGTCTGTCCGGGAAACTCGGGGATGAGATAACCAATCTTCGGCACCTGCTTTCCATAACACGGCCGCTCCCACGGCCCCACGGGGAGGGCCCGGAAGTCCCCGGACTCATTGGGGCAGGTCGCAGGGCACCCGCTCCCCCGCCCGCCCGCCAGGTCATTGGGTCGACACCGTGCGTTGGGCTATACCGGGCGGCGCTCCATGGCCGACTCCAGCGCACCGCCCTCCACCTCGGACGCCGAGGTTCCCGACAGCACCGTGCCCTCACCGGCGCTGCAGCGGCTGTGGTTCGCCCTGGAGCGCACCGGCTGGAGCTTCCTCACCGTGGTCCCCGCGCACCCGGGTGCCCCCGCGCTGGAGGCCGCCACCGCCATCCTGGAGGCCGGCGCGCCCTACGCGGCCACGCAGAAGATCCACCTGGATGACGCCATCGGCCTGTCCCCCGCCGAGGCCCCCCGCCGCGTGCTGGAGCTGCGCGAGCGCGTGGCCCGGGGCGAGCGCGTGGTCGCCGTCATCGACTCCGTCCTCACCCGCCCCGCCAGCCTCCCCGTGGCGCTCGCCGCCGACGGCGTCCTCCTGTGCGTCACCCTGGGGGAGACGGACTTCGGCTCGGCGCGCAAGACGATGGAGTTCATCGGCCCGGAGCGCTTCGTGGGCAGCGTCACCTTCCCCCGGCAGAAGAAGGGCCGGGGCCTTTTCTCCCGCAAGAAGAACAAGCCATGACGCCCTCGGACGCCTCCACGCCCCGCCTCAGCGTCGTCGTCGCCACGTACAACCGGCTGCCCCTCATCACCCGGCTCCTCGGACAGCTCGCCCAGCAGACGCTCCCGCCCGAGCGCTACGAGGTCGTCGTCGTCGATGACGGCTCCAAGGAGCCGGTGAAGGCCCCGCTGGACGCGCTCGGAAAGAGCCTCCCCTACGCGCTGCGCGTGGAGGTGCAGGCCAACGCGGGCGCGGCGGCGGCGCGGCACCGGGGCGTGCTCGCGGCGCGGGGTGAAATCGTCCTCGTCACCGACGACGACATGCAGGTGGAGAAGGACTTCCTGGAGCGGCACCTGGCGCACCACCCGGAGGGCTCGCGGCACGTGGTGCTGGGCCGCATCCGCCCGGACCCGTCCATCGGCGCCATGCCGCTGTTCGAGCGCTGGTACGCGTACCTCAACCACCGCATGGCGGAGGAGCTGTCCACCCCCGGCGCGCGCGCGCACGGCAACCACCTGTACACGGGCAACGTGTCCTTCCATCGCGAGGACTACGTGGGCGTGGGCGGCTTCGACAAGTCGCTGGGCCAGTCCGAGGACGTGGAATTGGGCGTGCGGCTGGAGAAGGCGGGCTGCGCGTTCGTGTTCGCCAGCGACGCGCACGTGCTGCACGGCAGCGACCACGTGTCCTTCGAGCGCTGGCTCAAGCGCGCGAACCGCTACGGCATGTTCGACACGCACGTGGCGCGCAAGCACCCGGACGTGCGCGGCGTCAATCCGTGGCGGCTGCTCTTCGAGACGAACCCCCTGGCGCGCCCGCTGCTCGCGGCCACCGTCGTCGCGCCGGAGGCCACGCGCGTCTTGACGGGCGCGGTGATGAGCGCCGCGAAGGCCGCGGACAGGCTGGGCCTGGAAAAGGCCGCGTTCGCGGGCACGTCGGTGGTGTACGGCATGGAGTATCTGCGCGGCGCTCGCAACGAGGCCGGCGGCTGGACGGGTATCGCCCGTGAGGTGGTCCGCTACCTCCAGGGCGGGGGGAACCGATGAACTTCCTGAAGTCGAAGCGCTCGATGCTTGGCGCGCTGGTCTCCGATGCGATGGAGCTGGCCCGCGCCGCCAATGGACACACCGACGCGAAGTCCGTCGCCAAGGTGGTGCTCACCAGCGACTCGTACCGCATCACCGCGCTCAACCGCGCCCGCGAGGCCGCGCTCGACTACCACATCCCCCTGGTCAACCACGTGCTGCGCGTGGCGCAGACGGCGGTGCTGGGCATCGAGATCGGCAAGGACGTGACGCTGGGCAAGGGCGTGTACTTCGTGCACAGCCTGGGCATCGTCATCGGCGGGGACGCGCGCATCGGCGACCGCGTGCGCTTCTACGGCAACAACACCGTGGGCACCGCCAAGGACAACGGCTACCCCGTCATCGAGGATGACGTGTGGATTGGAGCCGGCGCTCGTGTCCTGGGGCCGGTGCGCATCGGCGCGCGCTCGCGCATCGGCGCCAACGCCGTGGTGCTGCAGGACGTGCCGCCGGACAGCGTGGCCGTGGGGATTCCCGCGCGCATCTTCCCGCGCAAGGACACGGACGACGTGGTGCTGTGAGGGCCCCCAGGCCCGGGGGAGTCGAATCCATGGAGGCAGGTGTGAAGGGTGCGCGGAGCAAGGCGGGCGCCGCCGTGGTGGTCTGCACGCTGGCGGTCGCCGGTGGCTCGGTGGCGCTGGCGCGCGGCGGTGAGCCCTCCGGCGAGGTGAAGCCCGCGGTGGGCGACGCCGCGAAGCCGGGCGAGACGAAGCCCGCGGCCGTCGAGGCGGCGAGCACCGCGCCGGTGGTCCTCTACGACGGCGGCCTCGGTGCCGGGTGGAAGGACATCGGCTGGGCGCCGCGCGAATTGCCCAAGGGCGCTCCGGCGAGGATGCGCCTGTTCAACTACGGCGGCTGGATTCTCTACCAGCCCAAGCTGTCGGGCAGCTTCGGGGCGCTGTCCCTGCGCCTGAGCGCGCCGGAGTCCTACGGCGAGTTCCTGGAGGTGCGGCTGGACACGCCCGGCGCGGTGTCCTTCCCGCGCGTGCCCATCACAGCGGACCTGCAGGTGCGCAAGGACGGCGAGTGGGCCGACATCGTCATCCCCATGGAGCTGCTCAACCCCAAGGGGGAGGCGTTCGACCGCGTGGTGCTGCGTGCGTCGAAGGACGTGGGGCGGGACTGGGTGCTGTTCGACAAGGTGGCGCTGGTGCCGCTGCCGCCGGACGTGGCCGCCGCGCTGGCCGCGGGCGGGGGCCGCACGGGTAAGGGCAGCGGGCGCGACACGTCGATGACCATCGACTGCACCGCGCCCGGGCATGACATCAGCCCGCTCATCTATGGCATCGCGCTGGACGGCCTTCGCGAGAAGAAGGACCAGCACCAGTACAAGCTGGGCGCGACGACGCGCCGCTGGGGCGGCAACCCCACCTCCCGCTACAACTGGAAGCTGGGCGGCGCGTGGAACACGGCCAACGACTGGTTCTTCCAGAACGTGGACATCGGCCTGAGCTACACGGACTTCCTCGAGTCCAACCGGAAGAACGGGATGAGCTCCGCGCTCACCGTGCCGCTGCTCGGGTGGGTGGCCAAGGACACGCGCTCGGTGGGCTTCCCGGTGGCGACCTTCGGCCCGCAGCGCGGCGAGGACAACGGCTCCGGCAACGGCGTCACGCGCGACGGCACCCCGCTCAAGCCCGGGCCTCCGTCCCAGACGAGCACCGAGGCCTCGCCCGAGTTCGTCGCCGAGTGGGTGCGCGCCATCCGCGAGCGAGATGCGGCTCGCGGCGAGCGCAGCGTGCACATGTACATCCTCGACAACGAGCCCATGCTCTGGAACTCGACGCACCGGGATGTGTTCCCGGAGCCGTTGACGTACGACGGGCTGTTGTCGCGCACGATTGCGTACGGCACCGCGGTGCGCAAGGCGGACCCGGACGCGCTCATCGCGGGCCCCGCCGAGTGGGGCTGGACGAACTACCTCTGGTCCGCGGCGGACTTCGCGCCGGGCAAGGCGCCGCACTCGGACCGCCGCGCGCATGGCGACGTGCCGCTGCTGCCCTGGTACCTGCGGCAGCTGCGCGAGCACGAGAAGAAGACGGGTGTGCGCATCCTGGACGTGGTGGACCTGCACTTCTACCCGCAGACGAACGTGGGCGTGGGGTTGGAGGGGAACACGGACCCGGAGACGAACGCGCGGCGCATCCGCTCCACGCGCGCCTTGTGGGACCCGACGTACAAGGACGAGTCGTGGATTGGCGAGCCGGTGCGGCTGCTCCCGCGCATGAAGGAGTGGATTGCGCAGAACTACCCGGGCCGGCGCATCTCGATTGGTGAGTACAACTTCGGCGCGTTCGGCCACATGAGCGGAGGCCTGGCGCAGGCCGAGGCGCTGGGCCGCTTCGCACAGGAGAACATCTACTCCGCCTACTTCTGGCAGTACCCGACGAACGGCAGCCCGGTGTTCTGGGCGTTCCGCGCGTTCAGGGACTTTGACGGGCGGGGTGGCCGCTTCCAGGACGTCTGGGTGCCGGCGAAGGCGGAGGAGGGCACGAGCGTGTTCGCCTCGCGCAACAAGGACGGCACCAAGGTGGTGGCGGTGGTGCTGAACTTCGACCCGGACCAGGCGGCGCAGGCGCGGGTGAAGCTGAACGGCTGTGGGACGCTCGAGAACGTGCGCGTGCTGGGGTACTCGGGCGCGCCGGGCGGGTTCCTGCAGCAGCCGGCGGGAAACCATACGGCGGCGGGGCTGACGCAGCGGCTGCCGCCCTACTCGATGACAGTGCTTGATTTGACGGTGAAGAAGCCATGAGTACCGCGACTCCGGACACGAAGCAGACGACGCCGTTCACCACGGGCCGCCCTCGGCTGAGCATCGGCCAGCTGGCCATCGACCAGCTCACCTTCGAGGAGGCGGTGCTGGAGATTGGCCGGCTGGTGGACTCACGCCAGGGTGGCTACGTGTTCACGGCCAACGTGGACCACGTGGTGCTGGCGGAGGACAACGCGCAGTTCCGCGAGGCGTACTCGCGCGCGGCGATTTCGGTGGTGGATGGGATGCCCATCGTCTGGGCATCGAAGGCGCTGGACGTGGCGCTGCCCGAGCGCATCGCAGGCTCGGACCTGATTCTGCCGCTGATGAAGCTGGGGGCGGAGCGCAAGTGGCGGGTGTACCTGCTCGGCGCGGGCCCGGGGGTGGCGGAGAAGGTGGCGCGAATCGTGGGGGAGAAGTTCGGGGTGGAGGTGGTGGGGTGGGATTCGCCGATGGTGCGCACGGACGCGGGGGACGCGCAGAACGACCCGATTGTCGCGAGCATCCGGGAGAAGGACCCGCACCTGCTCTTCGTGGCGCTGGGCAGCCCGAAGCAGGAGGTGTGGATTTCGCAGGTGTCGCAGAAGCTGGGCCCCACGGTGGCGATTGGCGTGGGGGCGGGGTTCGACTTCATCGCGGGCACGGCGAAGCGCGCCCCTCGGTGGATTGCGAAGGCAGGCTTCGAGTGGCTGTACCGTCTGGCCAACGAGCCCAAGCGCCTGTGGCGCCGGTACATCCTGAATGACTCGCGCTTCGCCACGATTCTGGCGCGCGAGTTGTGGAAGCGGACAGGCGGGAAGCCGGAGTAGGCGATGGACGCCAGTCCGAAGCGGCGCGCCACCCACGCGCCGCCTCGAGCACGTCACGTCACTCCCCCAGGCTGAGCCGCAGGCCGTAGGGGATGGTCTGGTTCTTCGCCCAGCCCGGCTCCGCCTTCACCTGGTCGTCGCGCACGAGCGTCGCCGAGTCCGAGCCGTCGAACGACACCGCGTCATCCACGCCGAGCTTCACCAGCGCGTCGCGAATCTCCGAGAGCGTCTTGCCCGGCTTGGAGCCGTCCTCCTGCGCCACCACGTACGTCGTGCCCGTGTCCCGGTCGTAGCCGACGATGACCTTGCCAACCTCCTTGCCCCGCTCCTCCTGCGCACGGAAGCTCTCGTTGTTCCGTTGCGTCAGGTCCCCCGCGAACGCCCCGGGGTCTCCCTTGTCCGGCGCCGCCGCGTCCGTGCCCGGCTTGTACTGATTGCCCACGCCGTACGGCGTGCCGTCGATGATGACCGGCACCGCGCCACCAAACGCCAGGTTCGCGTCCTTCGGCGGATCCCCCTGCCCGAACTTCATGCCCGAGTCCGTCCACGCCGCGTAGAAGCGGTCCGGATCCGAATTTCCCGCAATCACCTCGCCGTTCTTCACCACCTGCCCCACCGGGTTCGTCCCCCACGCGGCGAAGTCGTAGAAGCTCGTGTTGACGATGGTGTCACTGCCCGGCTGCCTCCCCGCCGCCTGCGCCTCCTCGGTGAACGACGGCGAGAGCCCGAGCACGTCCGCCACACTGCCCCCGTTCTCCACCAGCGACGCCTTCGGGTTCCTCATCGCGACGACGTGGATGCCCCCGTCCTCGAACTCCACCGGCTGACGCGGGTTCGCCTTCAACGTCTCCGACACCGACACCGCCAACCGCTCGCCCTCCTCGGGCGTCGTCGGCAGCTTCAGCTGCTGCGTCTCCGCGGAGCGCTGCGCCTCGCGCTGGAGCACGTCCACCGTCGCGCCCTTGCGGCTCAGCGTGATGTCACCATTGCCCGGCAACGCGTGCCCGTCCGTCCCCGCGCCCGGCAGCCGCGCGTACGCCGCGTCGTCCACGACGTGGATGCCGACGCCGCGCGCGTCCAGGTCCTCCAGCGCCTTCTTGCCCTCGGGCGTCGAGCCCAGCTCCGCGCGCAGCCGCTCCACGGACGCCTTGTTCGCCGCGTCCGCCAGCTCCTTCGTCTTGGCGGCATGGGCCTCGAGGATCTCCTGCCTCAGCCCCATGTTCCGCGGCAAATCCTTGGGCGGCCCCGCCTTCACGTGCGCGTCGTAGCGGTCCCACGCCTGCTGCTCGGGCCCGCTCACGTCCGCCACCATCATGTTCCGCAGCTCGGGCGACAGCTTCGCCTTCTCCAGCTCCGCGGCGCGCTCGGGCGAGCCCGGCGGCGTGTCGAAGATGCGCTGGGCGTCCGTCGCCGGCACGCTGCCCACCTCCTGGTACTGAGGCTGCGCCTTCTTGTACGCCTCCATGGACTCGTACGACTGGTTCGTCGTCGGGTCCAACACCTGCTCGCCCTGGCGCACCACCACGTGTCCCGTCTGCCCCTCGGCCCCCGGCCGCTGGTCCTGCAGGAACACCATCTCCGAGCGCGCACGCAGCTCCGGCGATGCCTTGTCCACCCAGTCCGCCGCCACATCCAGGCAGTTGACCTTCCCGTCCTTCGCGTCCTCCGTCAGCAGCGTGGAGCCCTCCGCGCTCCCCGTCGGCGAGGGCACGTTGCCCAACAGCTTGTCCATACCCTCCTTGCGCGGCGCGGCGTCGAACGACGACACGTCCGACGTGGCGGCCCTCGGGTTCACGCCGTTGACGCTCTTGTCGTCGAACGGCTGCGCCAGTCCCTGCTGCGTCGCCAACACGTTCGCCTGACCCATGGCGCCCTGCGCCTGCCGGGCCGTCCGCGCCGCCTTCTCCTCCGCGGCCCGCAGCGCCTCGTCGGCCTTGGATGCGCGCTGCTCGGCCGCCTTCTGGGCCTTGGCAGCCGCCTCGGCCTCCTTGCGAGAGGCCTTCTGCTCCTCGGGCGTCTGCCCCGGCTGCTGGGCCTGCTGCTTCGCCTTCGCCGCTTCCGCGCGAGCCTTCTCCTGCGCGAGCCGCGCCGCCTCCGCGGCCCGGCGGGCTGCCTCCGCCGCCTTGCGCGCAGCCTCCGCCGCCTTGCGCGCAGCCTCCGCCCGCTGCCGGGCCTCCTCGGCGCGTCGGGCCGCGTCCGCTCCAGATGCCCCCGATGATGAACCTGTCGAAGAGCCACCACGAATCGACGTCGTGCCGCCCATCAGTCACCCCTTTTCGCGAATCGAGACCGTCTACCGATTCTCGTTCCTACGAATTCCGGAGTTCCTAGGGACGCTCGCCGAGCCCGATTTAGTTGCCCGCGAGACAGGACCTCGCGTCGAACAGTCGTTGCGTATCGTGGCTTTCCACGAGGCGCAGCAGCCCGCGCAGCCATCGTGCGGGCCTCGAGACCGACGAACGCCCCCGCGCGATGCTGAAGACGCTCGGCACCGCCACGAAGCAGCCCATCAGGATTGTTTCCGGGGCGGAAACAGTGCTCTTCCCGGGAGCCCGTTTTTCGCCCCGACCCGAATCCGTACTGTTCCCCTCGTCAACGCCGCACACCGCGACGACGCGGTGAACCAAGAGGGAGCACGTCATGAGCGCCACCGTTCAGCAGACCCAGGGCCAGCCGGATACCATCGTCCTCATCCACGGCATGTGGATGACGCCGCGCAGCTGGCAGGGCTGGATTCAGCGCTACGAGAAGGCCGGCTACCGCGTCATCGCCCCGACGTGGCCCGGGCTGGAGGGCGGAGTCGAGGCGCTGCAGAAGGACCCGACGCCGCTCAACAACCTGGGCGTGAAGGACATCGTCGACCACTACGAGCGCATCATCCGCGCGCTGCCCACCCCGCCCATCCTCATGGGCCACTCGTTCGGCGGCGCCTTCGTGCAGATGCTGTTGGACCGGGGCGTGGGCGCGGCGGGCGTGGCCATCCACTCGGCGCCCGTGAAGGGCGTCTACACGCTGCCCTTCACCACCATCAAGTCGACCGCGTCGACGCTCCTCAACCCCGCCAACGTCAAGCGCCACGCGCCCATGACGCCCGAGCAGTTCCACTACGCCTTCACCAACACGCTGACGCAGGAGGAGTCGGACGAAATCTACCGCACCCAGTACATCCCCGGCTCGGGCCGGGCGCTGTTCCAGGGTGCGCTGGCGAACCTGACGCCGCGCTCGGAAGTCACGGTGAACCTGCGCAACGACGCGCGCGCCCCGCTGCTGTTCCTCTCGGGTGACCTGGACGTCATCCTCCCGGCCAGCATCCAGCGCGAGAACGCGAAGCGCTACGCGAAGTCGAAGGCGGTGACGGAGTACGTGGAGGTGCCCGGCCGCTCGCACTACACCGTGGCCCAGCCCGGCTGGGAGGCCATCGCGGACCAGGCCCTGAACTGGGCCGTGGAGCACGCCGCCGCCCGCAACTGAAGGTCCCTGTCGTGAAGAAACCCGGGGAGTGTCCCCACGCGCGTCGCCTGGCGACCCAGGGTCGACGCTCCCCGGAGGACTCGGGAGTTCCTCTCGACGCAGGCCGAGGCAATCATGTGGGACCCCGCGCGTACCCACCAGGTCATCGCGCGAGTCCCCAGGAACCTCCATCCATGTCTCGACTTCCGTCCTTCCGCCTCGCCGCCGTGTCCCTCACTGGCACGCTCGCGCTCGGGCTGCTCACCGGCGCGGCCCCCTCCAAGCCCCAGACGCAGTGGCTGTCGCGCCCCGCCGAGGCCGCGCGCGTGGCCCGCGTGGAGGAGGGCCTGCCCGCCATCGCGCTGCCCGGTGAGACGCCGCGGCACCTGTCGCTGCCGCAGTGGATGGAGCTGTACAAGGTCCCCGGCCTGAGCCTCGCCGTGTTCGACCAGGGCAAGCTCGTCTGGGCCAAGGCCTACGGCGTCAAGCAGGCGGGCGGAGCTGAGCCCGTCACCATCGACACGCTCTTCCAGGCCGCGTCCATCAGCAAGCCCGTCACGGCGATGGCCGCCATGCACCACGCCGAGAAGCACAAGTGGTCGCTCGATGAGAACGTGAACGACAAGCTGGTGTCGTGGAAGCTGCCCGACAACGAGTTCACGAAGGAGCAGAAGGTCACCCTGCGCCGGCTGCTCTCTCACACCGCGGGCACCACCGTGCATGGCTTCGCGGGCTACGCCGTCGACGCGCCCCTGCCCACGGTGCAGCAGATTCTCGATGGGGAGAAGCCCGCCAATTCGTCGGCCGTGCGCGTGAACACCGTGCCCGGCACCCTCACCCGCTACAGCGGCGGCGGCACCACCGTCGTCCAGCAGTTGCTCGTCGACCAGTTGAAGAAGCCGTTCCCCCAGCTCATGAAGGAGACGGTGCTCGCGCCGCTCGGGATGAAGGACAGCACCTTCGAGCAGCCCCTGCCCGCGTCGCTCGCCTCGCGCGCCGCCACCGGCACCACCCCCGACGGCAAGCGCGTCCAGGGAGGCTGGCACGTGTACCCGGAGCTGGCGCCCGCGGGCTTGTGGACGACGCCGTCCGACCTGGCGCGCGCCGCGCTGGAGATGTCCAAGGCCACCCAGGGCCAGTCGAAGCGCGTGGTGTCGCAGGCCATGGCGAAGCAGATGCTCACCCGTCAGCCCGAGTCGGAGGCCTTCGGCATCGGCTTCATGCGTCGTCCGGGCCAGGACTGGTTCGGCCACGGCGGCGCGAACGAGGGCTACCGCGCCCTGCTCGTGGCCTTCGCCGAGTCCGGTAGCGGCGTGGTCATCATGACCAACTCGGACAACGGCTCGCGACTGTTCGAGCGCCTCATGGCCAGCGCCATCTCCGTGTACGGCTGGAAGGGCTACACCGTCGAGCCCGAGCACCCCTCGGTGACGGTGGACCTGCTGGTGCGAACGAAGAGCGTCGAGGACGCCATCGCGTGGTTCAAGGCGCGCAAGGCGGAAGCGCCCCAGGACGAGAAGCTGTCCGCGGACGTGCTCAACGAGCTGGGGTACTCGCTCTTGCGAGAGGGACAGCAGGCCGACGCGCTGAAGCTGTTCGAGGCGAACGTCACGCTCTTCCCGCAGGACGCCAACGCGCACGACAGCCTGGGCGAGGGCTATGTGGCCGCGGGCCGCAAGACCGAGGGCGCCGCGAGCTACCGCAAGTCGCTGGAGCTCAACCCGAAGAACGACCACGCGCGCAAGGTGCTGGAGACCCTCGGCGCCGCGACGACGAAGTAGTCCGCCCGGGGTGTTACCGGGGCGAAGACCGTGCTCTTTCCTGGAGCCCGTCCTTCGCCCTGGCGTGCATCGGTATTGTTCCCCTCGTCAACGATGCACACGGTGACGGCGGCCTCCTCGGCCAGCATCCAGCGCGAGCACGTGAAGTCGCGCGGCGGCCGACGAGCGCAATACCGTGCCGCTGGGAGACCCTCGCGGAGCAGGCCGTCGAGAGACGGAGGCGCCTGTCCTGAAGGAACCCCGTCGAGGGCCCCTCTGGTCGGAGTCGACGCGCCGCGGAGGGTGGAGGGCACGTTCGGCTTCGTCACCAACGAGGCTCTCGCGGTGCCGAGTTCCGAGCCGACTCGCCCTCGAGGAGGTGGCGTTCGTCAGTGGCGAGCTTCGTCACCCATGAAGCACTCGCGGTGCCTCGCTCTGGACCGCCCGCGCATTGAGTCGCTCTCCATCATCGCCCCTGCGCTCCATGCGACGGGTTGGCGCGAGCCCCGACCCGGGAGCGCGTCGACCGCTCACTCCAGCGATGCGCTCCACGTCCGACTACGAGCCCAGCACCTCGCTCAACCGCGCGGCCTGCAGCAGCAGATAGTCTCGCTCCGGCAGGCTCGCGGTGCGCTCGGCGGCCTTGCGGTAATGCACCACCGCCTTCGCGGGCTCACCGGCGCGCTCCAGCAGGTGCGCGCGGACCGCGTCCAGCCGGTGGTTCCCGGCGAGCCGCCCGCTCTTGTCCAACACGTCCAGCAACGTCAGCCCCGTGCGAGGCCCGTGCACCATCGCCGTCGCGATGGCGTGGTTGAGCGCCACCATCGGGTTGTCCGTCAGTCCCATCAACACGCCGTAGAGCGCGAGAATCTGCGGCCAGTCCGTGTCCTCGGCGCGCGTCGCCTCGTCGTGCACCGCCGCGATGGCCGCCTGCACCTGGTACAGACCCAGCGAGCCCTTCGACAGCGTCGCCGAGATGAGCGCCACGCCCTCGGCAACCATCGCCGCATCCCAGAGACTCCGGTCCTGCGCGTCGAGCGGAATCAGCTCTCCCGAGGGCCCCGTCCTCGCGGCCCTCCGCGCGTCCGTCAGCAACATCAGCGCGAGCAGTCCCGCCACCTCGCCGTCCTCCGGCAACAGCGTGTGCAGCATCCGCGTCAGCCGGATGGCCTCGCCCGACAAATCCGTGCGGAGCACCTGGGGCCCGGAGGTCGCCGTGTAGCCCTCGTTGAAGACGAGGTAGAGCACGTGCAGCACCGCGCCCAGCCGCTGCGCGGTCTCCTCCGGCGTGGGCTTCTGGAACGGCACCCCGGAGGTGTGGATGCTCTGCTTGGCGCGGCTGATTCGCTGCGCCATCGTCGCCTCGGGGACGAGGAAGGCCCTGGCGATCTCCCCCGTCGTCAGGCCGCCCACCGCGCGCAGCGTGAGGGCAATCGCCGAGGTCGTCGTCAGCGCCGGATGACAGCACATGAAGAGCAACGCCAGCGTGTCGTCGCCCCCCATCGACTCGTCCCCCATCACGGGCAGGACGAGCTGGAGCTCCGGCGGCACCATGCTCACCACCAGCTCCTCCCGGTGGCGTCGGGCCGCCTCGGCGCGCACCTGGTCGGTGATGCGCCGGGAGGCCACCTGGATCAGCCAGGCGCGAGGGTCCTCCGGCACGCCGCCCTGAGGCCATTGCATCGCGGCCGCGAGCAGCGCCTCCTGCACCGCGTCCTCCGAGGCTCCGAAGTCACGGAACCGTCGGAGGATGGCGCCCAGGACCCTGGGCGCGTGCTCGCGCAGCAGGGACTCGATGGGGTGGCGAGCCTGGGACTTCACGTCACAGGAACTCGGGAGGAGGACCGCTCATCACCTGCCGGACCTCGATGCTCATGTTCATCGGCTTGCCCGCGAGGCCCGGCGCGGCGGACGCCTCGGCGGCAATGGCATAGGCGCGCTCGGGGCTGTCCACCTCCACCAGCCAGTAGCCCACGAGGAACTCCTTGGACTCGGGGAAGACGCCGTCGGTGATGGGCTTGCCGTCCGCCCCCGCCTTCACGCGCTTCGCCTGGTCAGGCCCGGCCAGCCCCTCGGCCGCCAGCAGCTCTCCCGCCGAGGAGAGCTTCTTCGCGAACGACACCATGAACGCGATGTGCGCCCGGATGTCCTCCTTCGGCCAGTTCATCATCGCGTACGGGCCCTGACCGGCGTGGTTCATCATCAGCATGTACTTCATGGGTGGCTCCCTCTTTCCGTGTCGGCCGCGCCCCGGAATCGGGGTGCGTTCACCCCTATGTCGAAGCTGCGGAGAGCTTCTCGACATGCCCCCGAAAATACCCGGCGATTTCCGCAAACCCTCGTCATTCCAGGGGAATCCGTGCCCCTGGGCGAGATGATGCTCAGAGCACCTTGCCCGGATTGAGGATGCCGAGGGGGTCCATCGCGGCCTTGAGGCGGTGGTGCAGGCGCAGGCCCTCCTCGCCGAGCTGCCGCCCCAGGAAGGGCTGCTTCAGCGCCCCCACGCCGTGCTCGCCGGTGATGGTGCCGCCCAGGTCCAGCGCGGCCGCGAGGATGTCATCGAACGCGCCGCGTGCCCGGATGAGCGCCGCGGGGTCCTGGCGGTCGAAGACGACGGTGGGGTGCATGTTCCCATCGCCCGCGTGTCCGAAGGTCCCCACGAGCACCCCGCGCTCGGCGGCGACGCGCTCCACGGCGGCGAGCAGCTCGGGGATTCGGGACAGGGGCACGCCCACGTCGTCGAGCAGCGTGGCGCCTTGTCGCTCGAGCGCGGGATAGGCGAGGCGGCGCGCGGTGAGCAGCAGCTCGCCCTCCGCTTCATCGGTGGAGTGGGTGACGAAGGTCGCGCCCGCGGCCTCGCAGGCCGCCGCCATGGTCTCGATTTCCGCCACGCCCTGGTCGCCGCCCGCGTCCGAGCGCGCCAGCAGGAACGCGGCCGCGTCCACGTCCAGGCCCAGGGGTCTGTACGCCTCCACGGCGCGGCAGGTGGCCTGGTCCATCAGCTCCAGCATGGACGGGCGCGTGCGCGCCATGATGTCCGTGACGGCCGAGCCCGCACCCGCGAGCGTGGGGAAGGTGGCCACCAGCGTCGTCGCCCTGGGGGGCCTGGGGCGAAGGCGCAGCGTCGCCTCGGTGATGACGCCGAGCGTGCCCTCCGAGCCGACGAACAGCCGCGTCAAGTCGTAGCCCGCGACGTTCTTCACGGTGCGCCCGCCGGTGCGCACCACCGAGCCGTCCGCGAGCACGACCTCCAGCCCCAGCACCGCATCCCCGGTGACGCCGTACTTCACGCAGCACAGGCCGCCGGCGTTGGTGGCCAGGTTGCCGCCCAGGCTGGAGAACTCCCAGCTCGCCGGGTCCGGCGCGTACCAGAGCCCGTGCGCCGTCGCGGCCGCCTTCACCTCCGCGTTCAGCACTCCGGGCTGCACGACGGCGAGCATCCCCTTCGCGTCGACCTCCAGCACCCGGTTCATCCGCATCAGCGACAGCACGATGCAGTCGTCCAGCGCGTTGGCGCCGCCGGACAGTCCGGAGCCCGCGCCGCGAGGAACCACGGGAACGTGGTGCGCCGAGGCGACCCGGAGCACCGCGCGCACGTCCTCCGTGCAGGTGGCGCGGACCAGGACGCCAGGGGTGCCCGCGGGGGCCCACTCGGCGTGATCACGCCGATGCGCCTCCAGCACGTCCGCGTCGGTGACGAGGGCATCGGCGGGGAGCACCGCGGCGAGCGCTCGCACCAGGGCTGCGTTCGTGCCCTTGTTCATGGGGCGGCTCCATCAGGCGAAGCAGGCTTGGCGTCCCGCCCAGCAGGCAGGCGAGCCATTGCCCTCTATAATTAATCCTCTTCGAATAAGGTGTTTTCTAACGATTTCCACAATGCAATATAGGTCCATATTGGAATGGCGACGTCCCTAGCGATTTTCACAGGAGCTTCTATCCATCCGACATGTCGGACTGAAGCTGCCTCGCAACATCCATGTGGGCTTTCAGCCCCCTCAAGACAGAGGCCAACCTTCCTTGTTCCTGATCAAGGGCACCCTCATCGGGTACGCGAAAGTCCTCAAGGATTACCACCTCGCCGTCCTGCCTCCCCATCAGCTTTCCACCTGCGCGGCGGTTGCGGGCAAGCAGGTGAAAAGCAGCGAGGGGCGAGAGTTCGTCACCTACCCGAGTTCATACGCACCAGGTCCCACGATTTGTGACCACCTCGAGTTCGCGCTCAAGCACGAGGGCGTCGCCCTGGAGGTACTTGCCGCGTTGTTCCGGAAGGTGGACAAAGCGTTGTTCGAGGATGAGCTGTGTCGCCACGTCCAGGCACGCCCCACGGGTCAGAACACCCGTCGACTGTGGTTCCTCTACGAGTTCCTCACCGGTCGTCGGATTTCCCTCGAGGACGTCGACACGGGCAACTATGTCGAGTTGCTCGATCCCGAGCGTTACTACACAGCCAGCCCCATCAACAGCCGCAGGCATCGAGTCCGGAACAACCTCTTGGGCGACGTGGACTTTTGTCCGACGGTGCGCCGAACACCTGTGCTCCAAGAGTTCGAAGCGAAGCAGCTCGCGAGCGAAGCAGCTCGAATCGTGAAGTCCTACGACGAGGACGCGCTTCGGCGTGCCGTCGACTACCTCTACACCAAGGAGACCCGCTCCTCTTTCGACATCGAACGGGAGACTCCCACCCAGCAGCGCGCCGCGCGCTTCGTCTCACTCCTGAGAGAGCTGCCCATGATGGAGTCCCTGAACGAGACCGCGCTGGTCCGGATGCAGAACGTCATCGTGGAGGACCGTTTCAAGGAGAAGGGCTATCGCGAAGAGCAGAACTATGTCGGGAGTTCTCTTGGACTGGGACTACGCCAGCTCGTCCATTTCATCCCACCTCAGCGAAGGATGGTCCCTCGGTTGATGACGGGGCTGCTGTCCTCGCTGGAGCGGATGGCAGACTCCAAGGTGGACCCCATCATCCATGCTGCTGCCATCGCTTTTGGCTTCGTCTTCATCCACCCTTTCGAAGACGGCAACGGACGACTCCACCGACTGCTCATCCACTACATCCTGTCCCGAGCGGGCTTCACCCCCAAAGGGCTCATCTTCCCCATCTCCGCCGTCATGCTGCACAAGCGAGAGCAGTACGACGCCTGCCTCGAGTCCTTCTCCAAGCCATTGATGCAGCTCCTCGACTACACGGTGGACGATAAGGGGCGTCTCTCCGTGAAGGGCAAGACGAGCGACTTCTATCGCTACGTCGACTACACGCGCATGGCGGAGGACCTCTATCGATGGACGGAGGAGACCATCCGCACGGAGTTTCGCGACGAGTTGGACTTCATCGTCCGCTACCGCAAGGCCCGCGAGAAGCTCGATGCCGTCGTCGACCTGCCGGACAAGGACCGCAACCGCTTCGTCATGTTCTGCCTCCAGAACGGCGGACGCCTCGCCAAGAGCAAGCGGACCCGTTACTTCGGCCACCTGACCGACACAGAGGTTCGCGCCCTGGAGAGCGTCATCCAGAAGTACCTGATGCCCCCTGCCGCGCCCTGAGCCTCCGACGCGCGGACGTCGTGGCCTCTCGCACGAGCGGGCCACGCCATCCATCACGTCCCTCGCCTCACCTCAGGGCGTCAGCTTCATCAACAACAGGTCCGAGCTGCCCGCGGGCGTGTACACCGTCCCCCCCACCTCCTCCGCCGAGGAGAGCATGCCGCCAAACCAGGTCTCGCCCGTGGGCGTCATCCCCAGCAGCACCGGGTCCAGCGCCGTCTCGTTCAGCGCGCGCGACCACCGGTGCGCACCGTCCGCCCCGTACTTCGCCACGAAGGCCTTGAGCTCCCCACCCCTTGGATTCAGCGGCCCGCCGCCCAGGTCCGAGCTCAGGAGGAACACCCCCGACGTCACCAGGTTGCCCTGCGCGTCCGCGACCAGCCGGCGCGGATACTCGCCCCCCGTGCCGCCGTACGCCCTCAACCACCGGTCCGTGCCCGCGCTCTCCAGCGTCCCCAGCACCAGGTCCGGCACCCCTCCGGGGTTCGTCGTCACCGTGCCACCCGCGTACGCGATGCTGCCGAACGCCTGCGCGACGAAGCCCACCGCGTTCCCAGGCAGCACCGCCACGCCCGTCACCTGACCGGCCACGCCGCTGCCCTCCAGCCTGCGCACCCAGTTGCGCTCCCCGTGCATCGAGTAGCGCGCCACGAACGGCGTCCGCGCCGCCGTCGCCCCCAGCTCGTTGCCGTCCCCCGCCACACCGCCCAACACGATGTTCCCCTGGCTGTCCGTCGCCACCGCCAGGCCCTCCGTGTCGGACTGCCCCGCCGGGTACACCCGGGACCACGAGAGCCGACCCTCCCACGTGTACCTCGCCAGGAACGCGCCCGTCGTGGGCCGCTCCTCCCGGCGCGTGGTCTCACCCGCGTCCGTCTGACCCACGCCGAAGTCCGTGAAGCCTCGGAAGCTGCCCGTGAGAATCAGGCTGCCCTGCGCGTCCGTCGCCACGCCCGCCACCCGGAACACCTGGTACTGAGGCACCCCGCCCCGGTCCACGTGTGCCTGGAAGGCCTTCGCCCAGACAGGCTGACCGCTCGGGGAGAGCTTCAAGAGGAAGATGCCGCGCGTCCCCGCCGTGCCCGGCAACGGCCCTTGGCCGAAGTCCGTCTCTCCCGAGTACTCGCCCGCCAGCAGCACGTTGCCCGCGGGCGTCACCGCCGCGCCCTGGACGACCAGGTACGTCCCCGCCGAGGCCTGCGGGAAGGAGCGCGACCACTGGTGTGAGCCGTCCATGCGGAAGCGGCTGACCAACAGGCCCTCCGGGTTGTTCGCCGGCCCCCCGAAGGTGCCCAGGTTGCCCACGTCACCCGCGATGACGTAGCCCCCCGTCGAATCCGTGGCCATGACGTGGGGCACCTCGCTGTTCCCCCCACCCAGCTTGCGCACCGACAACAGCGAGCCGCCCGTGCCCTGCGTGCCGCACTCCGTGGTCGTCGTCGCATAGGTGAAGACCAGCCGGGGCCGCTGCGCCCGCAGCTCCAGCGAGGCGAAGTCGGTCCCGTCCCCCACCTCGGGCAGCAGCACGAAGCCGTACTCACCCGGCCCCGTCACGTGCTCGCTCACGTCGTACTCCACCACGCTGTCGCTCAAGAGCGCGCCCACGTTCGCCAGCGCGCCCCCCACCGGCGCGGGCCGGTTGTTCCAGGTCAGTGAAGAGCCCGTCCACGCCGACGACGTGGCGTGCAGCGTGGGGCCATTGCTGGAGCCATCCAACACGTTCAACCGGAGCCGCGCCCGGACGAAGCCCGTGTGCTGCGTGACGATGAAGCGCAGGTACGCCTCCTGTCGGGGGCTGCCATCCGAGACCAGCTTCGTCGAGTCCCCGAAGGTCGTGTCCGGCGCCTCCGCCGAGACGTACGTGTCGTCGTTCACCGGCACCTCCGACTCCTCGTGGCGCGTCACCTCCCGACACCCCTCCAGCCCCTGCTCCACGGACGCTGTCGCCTCCACCTC
>NZ_SRLW01000194.1:0-19422 GCF_006518215.1 Myxococcus sp. AB025B | reverse complement strand
ACCCCCGCCTGCCGGACCCGATGCAGGCCGCGCCCCTGGTGTGGGTGCTCGACGACAGCGCCGGAGAGACGGAGGCCATCCTCCGCGCGCTCACGCCCATCTGCCAGGTGGTGACCTTCACGGATGGCGCCGCGCTGCTGGAGGCGCTGGGCCAGGGCCGCACGCCGGACGTGCTCGTGCTGGACTGGTACCTGCCAGGCATGTCGGGCCTGGAGGTGTGCCGCTTCGTGCGCCAGGGCTCCGCCACCGCGCTGCTGCCCGTGTTGCTGCTCACCGTCAACACCCGCGCGGCCGACGTGGTGGAGGCGATGGCCGCGGGCGCCAATGACTATGTCTTCAAGCCCTTCCGCCCGCTGGAGCTCCAGGCGCGCGTCACGGCCCTGGCCAGCCACGAGCGCAAGCGGCGCCAGCAATTGGAGGACGAGCGCGCGCGGCGGCTGCTCGCGGAGGGCACGCTGACGGAGATGCAGGCGGCCGAGGAGCGCGCGTGGCGCAGCGAGCTGCGCTTCCGGCTGGCCGCCCGGGCCACGCGGGACGCCGTCTGGGAATGGGACCCGCGCACGGGCGCGGTGGATTGGACGAGCGGCCTGCACGAGCAGTTCGGCTACGCCTCCTCCGTCATCCGGGACACGCGCGCCTGGTGGGAGGAGCGGCTGCACCCCGAGGACCGCGAGCGCGTGGTGCGAAGCCTCCGGCTGGCGGTGTCCAGCCAGAGCCACGAGTGGCAGGAGAACTACCGCTTCCAGCGCGGCGACGGCACCTGGGCGCACGTGGTGGACCGCTGCCACATCGTCCGCGACACCGAGGGCATCGCGGTGCAGGTCGTCGGCGCCATGCAGGACGTCACCGAGATGCAGCAGACGGAGTCGGAGCGCCTGCGCCTGCTCGCGGAGGTGCACGCCCAGGCGGACTTCGAGCGGCAGCTCATCGGCATCGTCAGCCACGACTTGCGCAACCCCCTGGGGGCCATCACGCTGGCGGCGTCGCTGCTGGCGCAGACGCCGGACGCGGACGAGCGGCAGCAGCGCAACGTGCAGCGCATCCAGCGCGCGGCGGACCGGGCCACGCGCATGATTCGCGACCTGCTCGACTTCACGCGCGCGCGCCAGGGCCGGGGCCTGCCGGTGTACCCGCGGCTGATGGACCTGCACGAGGTGGTGCACGCGGCGCTGGATGAACTGCAGGTGGCGTGGCCGGACCGGCGCATCCTCTCCGAGTACACGGGCAACGGCGTGGGCCAGTGGGACCCGGACCGCGTGGCGCAGGTGCTCGGCAACCTGGTGGGCAACGCCATGCAGTACAGCGCGCCGGACACGGTGGTGCGCGTCGTCGCGCGGGGCGAGGACTCGGGCGGCGTGGTGCTGGAGGTCCACAACCAGGGCCTGCCCATCCCCCTGGAGCTCAAGTCGCGCATCTTCGAGCCGCTCGAGCGCGGCCTGGAGCGGCCCGAGGACCGGGGCATGCGCAGCATCGGCCTGGGGCTCTACATCGTGCGCAGCATCGTCGTGGCGCACGGCGGGACGGTGGACGTGCGCTCCACGCAGGACGACGGCACCACCTTCACCGTGCGCCTACCGCGACAGGCGCCCGTCGCCCTCCTGCCCCAGGACGACCAGGGCGACAAGGCCGCGGGCTAGTCCACCCAGCGCTTGGGTCGGCGCTTGAGCGTGGTGACGCCCAGCCTGTCGCAGAGCGCCTCGAACTTCTGCCGAGGTACGCCCGCCCAGGCCACGTCCGCGAGCGTCTTCGTCCCGGGCAGCGGCGCGTCCTCCACCAGCGTGGCGAGCTTGCGGTACAGCAGCGCGTCCTCACGGTGGGCGCGCAGCGTGGCGGCCAGCTTGTCCGCGCCGCGCGGCCGCACGGACCAGGTGGAGGCGTCGTCCGGAATCGCCTCCAGCCGGCCATACGCGGACACGAGCGCGGACGCGCCCTTCTCCCCGAAGCCGTCGAGTCCCGGGATTCCATCCGCGACGTCGCCCATCAGCGCCAACAAGTCCGGCACGCTCGTGGGCGGCACGCCCAGCTTCGCGCGCACCGCGTCCTCGTCCAGCACCTTCTCCTGGCGCCGGTCCACCTGCACCACGCGCTGGCCGCGCACGCACTGGCCCAGGTCCTTGTCCGGCGTGCAGATGCGCACCTGCGCCACCTCGCCGCCAAAGCGCGCCGCCGCCGTGGCCAGCGCGTCGTCCGCCTCGTGCTCCTTCATGGACCACACGCGCACGCCCAGCGACGCCACCGCCTCCTCGGCCAGGTCGAACTGCGCGCGCAGCTCCGGCGGCACGCCCTCGTCCCCCTTGTAGTCGGCGAACAGCCTGTTGCGGAACGAGCGGATGGGGTTGTCGAACGCCACCGCCACGTGCGTCACCGCCTCGTCCGCGTCGTGCAGCAGCATGAGCAGTGACGACATCAACCCCACCGTCGCCTTCACGTCCTGGCCGTCCGGCGCGGCGTGGCCCGGCCGGGGCGAGAAGTGGGCGCGGTACAGCTCATACGTGCCATCCACCAGGTGCAGACGCATAGGCCCCACGTCCTATCGCTTGCGACGACGGGCGGCCAGCGCGCGCTGTCGCACCGTCACGCGGCCTCGCGAGCGCAACCCCTGCCCGCCCCACCCCGGGGATGCCCGGTCCCTCCCCGGGCGACTTGTGCCCTCGTGGATTGCCGCGCTGTCGGCCCGAGCACACTTCTGGACCTGGGGCGCGACTACCCGCGCTCCATGGACCGACGGCTGGAGGTAGACCGTGCGCCCGAAGCTGCTTGCCGCGATGCTGTGCGCCACCCTGTTGGGGTGCGCCAGTCAGAGCGTGAAACCCACCTCGAACACCCGACGGACGGAGGCGGTGGCCTCCATGCGCGCCGCGGAAGGAGCCGGCGCAGCACGCGTCCCGGAAGCCGCGCGCCATCTGGAGTTCGCCCGCCAGCAAATCAACCACGGCGAGCAGCTGCTGATGGACGATGACGCGGAAGGCGCGGAGCTGAGCTTCATGCAGGCGGACGCGGACGCGGACCTCGCGCTGGCGCTCGCACGCGCGCTGCCCATGGAGCAGCAGGCGAAGAGAACCACCCAGCAGGCCGAAGCGCTGCGGCGCGGCCTGCAGTGAGCCCCAGTCCGGGAGGAGACCGTCATGGCAGGCAGCAAACATGGTTGGAAGGCCCTCGTCGGAGCCTCGGCGCTCCTCGTGGCGGGGAGCGCGAGCGCGGCCGCGCCGAAGGAGCTGGTGGAGGCCCGCGCCGCCTATCAACAGCTCGCGGCGAGTCCGCAGGGGCGTGAGCGTCCCCGCGACGTGGCCGAGGCCCGCGACGCCCTGCGCGCCGCCGAGCGCGAGTACCAGCGCGACGAGAAGTCCCAGCGCACGCGGGTGCTCTCCTACGTGGCCCTGCGCAAGGCCGAGACGGCGGGCGCCTGGGGCATGGCGGCCATCGCCGCGCGCCAGCAGGCCCAGGCGGAGGTCGCGCTGAACCAGGCCCAGGCGCTCCAGGAGCAGCAGCGCCTGGCGCAGGCCCGTCAGCAGGAGGGCGAGCTGCGGCTGTCCGAGGAGGCCGCGCGGCGTCAGCAGGTGGAGCAGGAGGCGCAGCAGCTGCGCGCCCAGAACGAGGAGCTGCAGCGGCAGGCACATCTGCTCCTGGGCCAGCAGCAGACGCTGAGCCAGGCGGACCAGCAGGCCGCGCAGCAACTGGAGGCAGAGCGTCAGGCGCGCGTGGAGGCCGAGCGACAGGCGGCCGAGGCCATCGCCAGGCTGGACCGGGCCAACAAGGACCTGAAGGTCCGAGAGGAGGCGCGCGGCACGGTGCTGACGCTGTCGGGCAGCGTGCTCTTCGCGTCCGGGGCCTCGGACCTGCTGCCGGCGGCGCGTGACAGGCTGGCGGACGTGGCCCAGGTGCTGAAGGAAGGGGACCGGCCGCTGCTCATCGAGGGACACACGGACTCGCAGGGCTCCGACGCCCTCAACGAGCGGCTGTCCTATCAGCGCGCCGAGCGGGTGAAGGAGTTCCTCATCAACCAGGGCGTGCCCGCCAACCGCATCGAGGCGCGCGGCATGGGTGAGTACCGGCCGGTGGCCTCCAACTCCACCGCCGAGGGCCGCGCGAACAACCGCCGCGTGGAGATCATCCTGGAGCGCGGAGGCTCGCGCGCCGTCGGCGGCAGCGGCCAGGAGCAGCAGCCCGGCACGGGCGGCTCGTCGAGCGGCAGCGGGCAGCAACAGCAGCCCGGCACGGGCGGCTCGTCGAGCGGCGGCGAACAGCAACAGCCCGGCACGGGCGGCGGCTCGTCGAGCGGCGGCGGACAACAGCAGCAGCAGCCCGGCATGGGCGGCGGCTCGTCGAGCGGCGGCGGGCAGCAGGCGCCGGAGTCGGGCGCGGTGCATGACGAGGACTTGGGGGACGCCCAGCAGCCCGGCACCGGCGGCTCGGGTGACACCTCCGAGAGTGGCGGCCAGCAGGACACGTCCGACGACCACCACCAGTTCCATGGCTCGGGCGACGGTGCGAGTCAGGACGTGCGGCAGTAGCGCCTCACCGCTCCCGCTCGGAGAAGACGCTCCGGGCGGGAGCTTTCTTTTCCGGGGGCGTGCGGGACAGCGCGTGGCGCGTTAGCTTCCGCGGCCGCCGACACGCCATGGACTCCGACAAGCCCATCGTCCTGCTCACCACCGAGCGCCTGCGCATCACCCAGCTCCCTCCAGACGGGGCCGCGCGCGTCGTGGCCTACCACGAGGCCAACCGCGACCACCTGGGCCTGGTGTCCCCCTCGCGTCCCGGCAACTTCTACACGCTGACGTACTGGCGCACGCGGCTGGCGCAGGACCTGGAGGACGCGCGCTTCGACCGCTCCCTGCGCCTCGTCGTGCTGCCCCGCGACGCGCCGCCCTCCTCCGCGCCCGTCATCGGCAACATCTCGCTCGCGCACATCCGCCGGGGGCCCCTGCAGGCCACCGACCTGGGCTATGGGCTGGACCAGCGCCACGAGGGCAAGGGCTTGATGACGGAGGCCCTGCGCGCCGTCTGCGCCCACGCGTTCCACGGCATGGGCCTGCACCGCATCCAGGCCAACCACCTGCCGGAGAACCTGCGCAGCGCGGCGGTGCTGCGCCGGCTGGGCTTCGTGGTGGAGGGCTACGCCCGGGACTTCCTGGAGATCAACGGCCGCTGGAGGGACCACGTGCTCACCTCCCTCGTCGCCCCCGAGGACAGGCCCGGCGCCCGGTAGCCCACCCCCGCGAGACCTTCGTCCGCGTCCCCCGGCTCACCGTCCCAGTCGGAGCGAAGACGCACTGGCCACGCGGTCCCGGAGCGTCTACGGACAGCGAGGACTGGAGGTCGGCACATGGCGTATCTCTTCCTGCTCGGGGCCATCGCCTTCGAGGTGGCCGCGACGAGCCTGATGAAGTCCACCGAGGGCTTCACCCGGCTGTGGCCCACCGTGGCGTGTCTCACCGGCTATGGCGTGGCCTTCGCGCTGCTGTCGCAGGCGGTGAAGCAGGTGCCCATCGGCGTCGCGTACGCGATGTGGTCCGGGCTGGGCACCGCGGCCATCGTGGTCATCGGCGTCAGCTTCCTCGGTGAGGCCATCAACGTCACCAAGGTGGCCGGCATCCTGCTCATCATCGGCGGCGTCGTGCTGCTCAACCTGCGCGGCGCCCACTGAAGCCACGGGCACCGTCTCAGCGGGGCAGCAGCGACGTCCTGGCCGCGCCGCCGGCCGAGCCGGAGGGCAGGTGCGCGTCCATCCACTCCACCGTGCGTCGCATCCGGTCCACCACGTGCTCGGGCTTGCGCAGGGTGTGGCCCTCGTCCGCGTAGACCACGAGCTGCGTCTTCACGCCCAGCTCCTTCAGCGCGCGGTGGAACTCGTGGCCTTGCGTCACGGGCACCTCCAGGTCCCGCTCGCCGTGCAGCACCAGCGTGGGCGTGCGCGCCAGCTTCATGGAGTTGATGGGGGAGCTGCGCGTGTAGATTTCCGGCTCGTCGTACAGGGACGCGCCGAAGTACGGCTTCATCCACGCGTCGATGCGGTTGGTGCCGTAGTAGCTCTGCCAGTTGGAGATGCCCGCGCCCGCCACCGCCGCGCGGAAGCGCTGCGTCTGCGTCACCGCCCACATCGCCATGAAGCCGCCGTAGCTCCACCCCGTCACACCCAGCCGCGCGGGGTCCACCGGCGCGCGCGCCAGCACCGCGTCCACGCCGGACAGGATGTCGCGCAGGTCCCCGAAGCCGAAGTCGCGCCGGTTGGCCTGGGTGAACTCAGCCCCCTGGCCGAAGCTGCCCCGGTAGTTGGGCAGGAAGACGTAGTAGCCGCGCGCGGTGAACATCAGCACGTCCGGGCGGAAGCCCGGGACGACGCCCGCCGCGGGCCCGCCGTGCACCATCGTCACCATGGGCGCCCGCACGCCGGGGGGCGGCGCCATCGACGGGGGCGGCGCCACCAGCCAGCCCTGCACCTCCACCCCGTCGCTCTTCCACGTCAAATCCCTCGCCTCTCCCACCAGCGCGCGCAGGTCCTCCTCGCGCCGCGTGACGCGCTCCCACGCCCCCACCGGCCCCACCCAGAGGTTCTGCGCCCTGGAGAACGACTCGCGCACCACCGCGCTCACCTTGCCGTCGCGCGACAGCGACAGCCCCACCTGACCGCGCGCGCTGATGCGCTCGGCCCCCTTCCACAGCACGCGCGGCTCACCCGGCTGCGTCGGGTCCACCGTGGCCACCGCCGACTCGCCCCGCACCTGCGCGCCGAACACCAGCGAGCGCGCCGACACCCACTCGAGAGACATCGCGGTCGCCTTCATCCCCGCCGTGAGGTTGCGCGCCTTGCCGCCCTCCAGCGGCACCAGCATCACGTCCCCGCCGTTGGAGCCGTGGTCGCTCATCAGCCCCTCGATGACGGCCACCTGCTTGCCGTCGGGGCTCCACGTGGGCTCGGTGAGCTGCCACTTCGGCGCGTACAGCACGCGCGAGCGCGCGTTCGCCGTCTCCACCACGTGCAGCTTCGCCAGCCACCAGCTCGCGTCCCCCGGCGGCGGCGCGCCGGTGTACGCAAGCTTCGCCGCGTCCGGGCTCCACGCGAACTCGTAGACGAAGGTCTGCTCCGGCGTGACGAAGCGATGCGAGCCCTCCGCCACCGACACCACCGCCACCCGCTGCACCGGATGCGACTCGCGCACCACGCCCGTCTCGCGCGCGCCGGGACCGCGGGGCCCCAGGGCCTGCGCCGCGCCCTCGCCCTGCATCACCAGCACCGCCACCGACGCGCCGTCCGGCGACCACCGGGGCGAGGCGATGGGGCTCTCGAAGGACGTCAGCTTCGTCGCGACGCCCTCCTTCAGGTCCGCCACGTACACCTGCGTCCTGCCACGCTGGTGCCCGTCCGACAGGAACAGCAGCCGCCGCCCCTCCGGGCTCCACTGGATGGAGGACTCGTCACACGTCTTGCCCTCGGGACAGGCGCTCACCAGCAGCGCCTTCGGCTCGCGCGCGCCCAGCTCCATCGCCTGGATGAGCGTGCCGCCCGTCGCCGCCACCTCCACCCACGCCAGCCACTCGCCGTCCGGAGACACCGCCACCTGTTTGAAGCGCGTGGTGCGTCCCATCACACCCAACAGGCTCTCCACGGAGGGCTTGCTCGACTTCGTCGCGCCACCCCGGGGGACACTCACCGCCAGGTCGAACGCGGACGGCGCGGGCGCCGACTCCTGCGCGACGACGGGCGCCGCGAATCCCAGCACGGCGACCAGGGCCAGCATTCTCGCCACCATCCGAATCAACACATCCCCCCACGGGTCAGGAAGAGGGCACCAGACTACATGAGTGGGACGGCGCTTCGCGCCCATTCCCACCCCACGCCGCCTTCGTTGGACCTCGGAAATTTGGGCGTGCGAGCACAATCCCTCACGTCCATCCCCCAACGAAGCACCGGACAGCTTCCGCGTCGTGCCCGCGCGGGCGTGGACGCTGCCGGCCAGGGCACGGACCGAGCTGGAGAAGATGCTGGCCATCGAGCTGCACAACGGCTGGGACGCGCAGCTCACGGCGGCGCGCTCCCGGGCGCGGCGGCTCCCGCCCGCCTGCAACGACACGCGCATGGACGACGAGGACCCGCGCAAGCACGTGTACATGAACCTCCAGTGCGTCATCCTGGATGGCAACCGGGTGACGATTGGAGACGACGTGTCCTTCGGCCCCAACGTGCACATCCACGCGGCCACGCACCCGCTCGACGCGGACGAGCGCATCAAGGGCCCGGAGCTGTCCAGGCCCGTCACCATCGGCGCGAAGACGTGGGTGGGCGGCGGCACCCTCATCCTCCCCGGCGTCACCGTCGGGGAGGGCGTCACGCTGGGCGCCGGCGGCGTGGTGACGAAGGACGTGCCGCCCCATGTCCTCGCCGCGGGCCACCCCGCCCGCGTCATCCGCGCGCTGCGCTGACGGACTTCAGCGCTTCGTCATGTCGAACAGCGCGCGCGCCTGCGGACCCAGGAAGCCGTCGAAGTCCGGCGCGCGCTGCGCAATCTCGAAGTACGCGTAGGGCCAGGGGCGACGGCCTCCCTCGCGCAGGGCCACCGACAGCGGGGCCGCCTGGGTGGCCGTCTGCCTGAGCGACGTGCCCGGCGCGCCCTCGATGTCCGCCTTCATGGGCACGCCCGCCTCCCGCATGCGGTGCTGCCACGCCTCCACGTCATCCACGGAGCCGGTGAAGTGGTTCACCTTGCGGCCGAAGGCGAGCAGCCAGGCGCCGTACTGCGACTCCTTCTCCAGCTCCAGCAGCGCGGCCTCCGACGGCGGCGGCGGCGAGCAGAACCACGACGCCAGCGCGTCCACGTCCTCGGGCGGGGGCGGGTCGTCCGGCAGCGTGGCCAGCAGCTCCCGGGCTCGCGGCGACAGCTCCTCCGACTTCAGCTCGGAGATGAAGACGCGCGGCAGCCCCTCCGGGTGCGACAGGTAGATGGCGGACAGGTGCGCGTCGGGGAACGTGTACGCCCCCGCTGGCTTCCAGCCCAGCCGCTCGAAGGGACGCGAGAACAGCGCGATGCCTCCGCCGGGCCGCGCCAGCGAGCGCAGCGCGACGTGGTCATTGCGGAAGCTGCCCCCGGAGAGCTGCACGAAGGTGCGCGCGTAGGGCACCTCCGAGGCATAGCGCTCCCAGAGGAGGTCCAACAGCCGGGTGGCTTGTGAGGTCGACATGGCGGGACAGTCTAATCCGCCAGGAAAAGTGCGGCGGCGCGCGGCCCCGAGCCCTTGGAGGGGATTTCGTTCGGAGACGCGCGCCGCGCGCTAGAGACTCGCCTTGGAGTTTCGAGTCTCTGTGTCCTTGTCCTTGGTATGCATTGACTTCCGTACCGGCCCGCTCCGCACCACTTGAAGTCGTGCGGCCAAATAGGGTGTGACGTTGGAAAACGCCAGCGCGACGCAAGAGTGAGCATCAAAGTCCCATTGCGCCAGCCTGTAGCCCCACTAATTGACACAATTGTGAACGTAAAGTTTCGTCCCCGCTGTGCCCGCACCGCCGGACTGGAACGAAAACCCCCGAGCGAGCCCGCGTGCGCACCACCTTCCGAGAAGGAGAGCGGCGCGGATGACCTCGTCCCCTCTCGATTTCTTGCCGCGCGGAAGGCAACCGGCGGCTTGCCCGCATGGATGACGCACCGCTCCATGCGTGATGGAACAGGTCAGTGGAGGTGCTCGGGGTACATGGGCAGGCCGTGGAAGAAGCGGCGGCCGGACTCGAAGCGGCGGTGGAAAGAGACGCGGTCCTCCACGTAGAGGCGGGCCATGTCCTCCTCGCCGTAGGCGCGGAAGAAGGCGGCGCGGGCCTCGTCGCAGGCGCCCTCGTACTCGGCGAGCAGGGCCTCCCAGTCCTCGGGGGGCGGCTCGTCGGCGTCGTGCCACACGCCGTCCTCCATGCCGTACTCGCGCTCCATCAGGTCCAGTTCCAGCGCGAGCCGCTGGACGCGCGGCACCTCCGTCAGCGCCTCGTCCGCCATGGCGGTGAGGATGTGGGCCACCAGGAAGAAGCCGGCGTCCGGCGGTACGACGCCCTCCTCGCGCGCGGCACGAAAGGCCACCAGCAGCTGCGCGTCCATCGCGTCGTCCCCGAGCTCCAGGAGCCGGGCGGCGAGTCCACGCCACTTCTCCTCGGTCTCGCGGGCCTCCTGGAGGGCCCGGCTCAGCTCGGGGTCTCGGGTCTTCTTCATCGCGTACTCCTATCGGGAATGCACCGAAGCTCTCATCCAGGTCTGACGTCCGGCCCCGCGCCTCGCGGACGTGGGGGGCCGGGGGTTGCTTCAATCCGCGTCGCCGGTTGGACGCGGGCGCCCGGCGGCGTGTCGGGTGGTGGACGCCCGGGTGTCCGCGCGTCCATGCTGCCCGGCACCGTGCCGCTCACCTCGCGTCCCCGCGCTCCCTCCGACGACGGCTTCCTCTTCGACCTGTACGCCAGCACGCGTGCGGGCGAGCTGGCGACGTGGGGTTGGACACCCGCGCAGCGCGAGGCGTTCCTGCGCATGCAGTGGTTGGCGCGCGGGCGCGACTGGGCCGTGCGCTATCCGACGGCCGAGGACCGGGTGGTGTTGGTGGCGGGTCAGCCCGCCGGCAGGCTGCTGGTGGCTCGAGGTGCGCGGGAGTGGCGATTGGTGGAGCTCGCTCTGCTTCCCTCCCACCAGGGCGCGGGCCTGGGGACACGGCTCTTGCGTGAGCTGTTGGACGCGGCCACCGAGGCCCGGGTGCCCGTGCGGCTGCACGTGCTGCACGACAGCCCCGCGCGCGGGCTGTACGCCCGGCTGGGCTTCCAGGAGGAGCCGTCCTCACAGCCCCCGGACGCGGGGCCGCCGTATGTCGCCATGCAATGGAGTCCCGCGCCACGCGCGGGGTGAGGGCCAGGAGGGCCGTCTCGGGGGAAACGCGCCATGCCTCGAAGGACGAACGGGCCTCGCGCCGATTGCGCGCGAGGCGGCCCGTGTCCTGGAGGCAACGGACCGCCTCGCCTTCGTGGCCCGCGTGATTGCCGCGGCCCCCCTCCGACACGAAGGCGAGTCGTTCCGCCCGGCTCCAGACCGCATCCACCGCGACGCCGCGTCATGGACTCCGTGAGGAGCCGCGCGGCGCGCGCCGGGATGCACCGCCGCCCGGAGGTGGGCCGACCTTCCGGGGTGCAACCTCCGCGGGCGACATGAGGCACCCGCACACGAGGGCCGGGCGTCCTGTCGCTTCCGCGAAGTCCTGCCGAGGCGAAGCCCGCTCGGGCCGCCTCACCGTCAACATCAACAGCGTGGCTCCGCGCGCCGCCGCGAGGTCCTCGTTTCCCCGATGAGACCTCCGAGGATGCCGTGCTCCACCGCCAGTCCGGAGGGACCGACGATGGCCGCGACCCACGACCCTCGATGAGACCTCGGGGGAGGAGGCCGTGCTCCACCGCCAGTCCGGAGGGACCGACGATGACCGCGACCCACGACCCTCGATGAGACCTCGAAGGAGGAGGCCGCGCTCCACCGCCGGTCCGGAGGGACCGACGATGGCCGCAATCGACTCCCTCGAATCAGAGGAAGAGGTTCTCCGGGGTCGGCACCACCGTCTGGATGACGTAGCCATCCGCGCCCGCGCCGGGCTGGGTGGGGGCCGTGATGTTTCCGACACCACCCGAGCCGCCCGCGCCGCCCATGGCGCCACCACCACCGCCCGCCTGGATGACCTGGCTGGTGCCAGTGGGAAGCGCCGTCGTCCCAGCCGCGCCGCCGGTGACGACGAGGCCGCCAGTGATGGTGGGCGCAACGGAGGAGACGACCTGGATGATGCCGCCGCCACCACCGCCGCCGCCGCCCTTGCCCGCGCCGCCCAGGTTGTTGCCGTTCACGCCGGGGCCGCCCTGCGCGCGGACGAAGCCCTGCACGACCACGCCGGCCTTGCCGAGGATGACCACCACGCCACCCGCGCCGCCACCGGCGCCGGGGGTGTTTTCGAGCACATTGCCACCCGACGCGCCCGAGGCATTGATGACGCCCGAGCCCTGGATGCGCACGGTGCCCTGGGACAGGATGACCAGCGAGCCACCGCCGCCGCCGAACGGACCCGCCACCGTGCGCGCGCCCGAGCCGCCGCCCTTGTTGCCGGGCCGCAAGAGCTGCGCCGCGTGGACGGGCGAGACGCCGAGCCCACCCGAGGGCTCACCCGCCGGAGCGCGGGACAGGCCCGAATCCGCCCCGCCCGGGCCCGTGTCCAACGAGCCCGGGTCGACGATGATGGTGCCGCTGATGGTGACGTCGCCCGTGGCCCGGATGACGGTGCCGCTCGGGACGATGAGCGTGCCGGAGACGTTCACGGTGGTGAACTGCATGTGGTGCCGTCCCGCGAGGGTGGAGAACCCGCTCACCGTGGTCAGGTCGACCGTGTTCGCGACGGTGTACGCGCCGGCCGAGCCATCACCGAACACGCCCGTCGAGCCCGCCGGGCCCTGAGGGCCCGTGGCGCCGGTGGCCCCCGCCGCGCCCGTGGCTCCCACGGGCCCCTGCGCGCCCGTGGCGCCGGTGGCCCCCGTGGCGCCCGTCGCGCCGGGCACCCCCTGCGGCCCCTGGGCGCCGTTGCACACGTAGCGCGTCAGCGCCGCGTTGACCTCGCCCGCGTCCAGCACGCCGTTGCCGTTGGCGTCCTGGCCGAACTGCAGCCGCACGCCGCCCGTCGCGCAGTTGGCTCCAGCGGCCTCCGCGGACGTGGCCGCGACCGAGTGGATGCCCGCGGCGCCCTGCGGACCCGTCTCACCGCGCAGGCCCTGCGGACCCTGGGGACCCTGCGCCCCCGTCTCGCCGCGCGGGCCCTGCTCGCCCTGGGGACCCGTCTCACCTCGCGGGCCCACCGGGCCCACCGCGCCGGTGTCACCGCGAGGCCCCTGCTCACCCCGGGGACCCACCTCGCCTTGAGGACCCACGGGGCCCTGCGCGCCCGTCTCCCCCCGCGCGCCCTGCGGACCCTGGGGGCCGTTGCACACGTAGCTGGTGGCATCCACCTCGTCCGTGTCCAGCGTCCCATCGCCGTCGTCGTCGACGCCCGTGTCGATTCTCACGCCGCCCGTCGCGCAGTTGGCGCCAGCGTCCTCCACGGACGTGCGGGCCAGGGAGCGCTTGCCCTCGGGCCCTTGAGGACCGGCGGGACCACCCGCGGGGCCCTCTGGCCCCTGCGGCCCCTGCGGCCCCACGGGGCCGACAGCGCCCGTGTCACCCTTCGGTCCAACGTCCCCCTGCGCGCCCGCGGGACCCTGTGCCCCCGCGGGTCCCTGCTCACCGGCAGGCCCCGCGGGTCCTTGCGGTCCCTGCGGCCCCTGGGGCCCCTGCTGACCTTCGTCACAGCCGGTCAACGACAGCAGCGCCACCACGGGTAGAGCCGTCAGCCACCGCGACCAGGTCGCGGCGCCTTGCCATTTCATCTGAGCCATGGATGCTTCTCCCCTCTTGTCGAACCTCGGCGAGCGAGCCAGAGCAAGTCACGAGCCAGGATGGATTATCGAGCCGTTCGCCGCCGACCCACCAGGGCGGGCGTGCTTGTGATTCGAATCCCGCCCGCCACGGAACGCCCGTTCGCGTTCCCTCGGGACGCGGCGCCGTCACACCGGAACGCATGACGCACGCGGACGGGAAGCCCCTTCGCGGGCGCCCCTCCTCTTGGAGCAGGGACCGACACACGGCCCTGATTCGTCTCAGACCCAGGAGGAAGGGCTGGCCGATGCTTTGCTCTGGTGTGTGTGACGCGTACTCATTGGCGCGTGAAACACACACACGAAAGGTGTACCCATGTCCGAGCCATACATTGGTGAAATCCGCATGTTCGCGGGCAACTTCGCGCCGCGCGGTTGGGCCTTCTGCCAGGGGCAGATCCTCGCCATCGCGCAGAACACCGCGCTGTTCGCGATTCTCGGCACGACGTATGGCGGCAACGGGCAGACGACGTTCGCGCTGCCGGACCTGCGCGGTCGCTATCCGATGCAGCCGGGCCAGGGGCCGGGGCTGTCGCCGCGGACGCTCGGCGAGCAGGGCGGCAGCGAGACGGTGACGCTGATTTCGAACCAGATGCCGCAGCACACCCACAGCCTCAACGTCAGCTCGCAGCAGGGTGACACGGAGACGCCGGTGGGCACGGTGCTCGCGGCGGACAACAACGGCACCATCTTCAACTACCGCGCGGCGCCCATCGACGGGACCATGAACCCGGCGGCCATCGGCATCGCGGGCGGCAGCCAGCCCCACAACAACATGTCGCCGTTCCTCTGCCTCAACTTCATCATCGCGCTGGAAGGCATCTTCCCCTCGCGCAACTGACGCATCCCACGTCACGGCCAGGCGCGTCCCCTCACGCGCCAGCTGTCGACCCGTGGACAGGCCTCGTGATGGCCGGACGTCGGGCTGGAGCCCACTCCACAGCCGGGCCGCTCCGGGCATGCGGGCACTGGCGCTCCGGCCCCATCGTGCTTACCGCGACACGGTGAACGGTGAGCCGGGGCCCGGGGGTACGGTGGCGGAGCAGGATGGAGCGAAGCAGCGCTCTCAGGTGACACCGAAGACGGTGTTCACCGTGTGTTTCGCGGTGCTGGCGGTGGTGGCGCTCGTGGTGCTCGTGGTGCGCACGCGCGTGGCGCTCACGCTGACGGGCATCGCGGCGCTGATTGCGCTCGCGCTGGAGCACGGCGTGTCGCGGCTGGAGCGCTGGCGGGTGCCGCGCGCGCTGGCCATCGCGTTGATGCTGGCCGGCGCCCTGACGGTGCTGGCGACGCTGGCGCTGCTGGTGATTCCGGCGACGGCGGCGCAGGTGGACGCGCTCGTGGTGCAGTGGCCGCAGCTCTGGCAGGAGGTGCGCGACTCCCGCCCGTTCCGAGGGCTGAACCAGCGGCTCCACAACCTGGGCTGGATTCGCCCGCTCGAGGACGCGACGCCGGAGCTGGCGACGGGGACCTTGCCCTCGCTGCTCATGTACGCGCTGGGCAGCATGGTGGGGCTCGTCGGCGGCGCGCTGAGCGTCTTCTTCCTGGTCGTGTTCATGCTCGTCTTCGGCGGCGGCCTGCTCAAGCGGCTGCTCGACCTGCCCAAGCCCGAGCACCGGCTGCGCTACGTGCGCGTGATGCGCAACGTGTATCGGGCCACGGGCGGCTACCTGACGGGGCTCACGCTCATCTGCACGTTCAACGCGCTGCTCACCTCCGCGGTGCTCGCGGCCATGGGCGTGCCGTACTTCCTGCCGCTGGGCATCATGAGCGGCTTCTCCAGCATGGTGCCCTATGCGGGGCCCGTGGTGGCCGGCGGCTTCATCACCCTGCTGACGTGGGCCACGGGCGGCATGTGGATGGCGCTGGGCGTGCTCGCGTACTTCGTGCTGTACGGACAGCTGGAGGGCAACGTGCTGGCGCCGCTCGTCTTCCGCCGCACGGTGCACGTCAACCCGCTGCTCATCCTGCTCGCGGTGCTCTTCTGCGCGGAGCTGGGCGGCATCGTCGGCGCGGTGGTGGCGGTGCCCGTCGCGGCCACGGTGCAGATCATCTTCCGGGAGATCCTCCTCTTCCGGCAGGAGCGCCGCATCACCAGGCCCGAAGCACCACCACCGCCCTCCGTGCTGACCTGAGGCTTCAGCTCCCCGCCACCTCGCGCAGCGACTCCTCCATGCCGCCCAGCAGCTCGTCGAGCGCTGTGTCCGGGATGTTCAGCGCGGGGGCGATGTACACGGTGTCGCCGAGCGGGCGCAGGTACAGCCCCCGCTTGCGCGCGGCCTCGTACACACGCCATCCACCGCTGGCGAGATAGCCACCGCCGCCCAGGTCCACCGCGCCCACCATGCCCACGGCGCGCGGGCGCACCAGGCCCGGAATCGTCGCGGCCATCCGCTCGAACGCGGCCTTCACCTTCGGCGCCTTGCGCGCCACCTGCCCCAGCACGTCCTCGTCCCGGTACACCGCCAGCACCTCGCGCGCGATGGCGGCGCCCAGCGGGTTGCCGCAGTACGAGTGCCCGTAATACAGCGCCCGCGACGACGCGCCGAGGAAGCCCGAGAAGATGCGCTCCGACGCGAGCGTCACCGCGAAGGGCATCAGCCCGCCCGACAGCGCCTTGGCGAGGCAGAGCAGGTCCGGCACCACGCCCGCCAGGTCCACCGCGAAGCGCGCGCCGGTGCGGCCCAGGCCGGTGAAGACCTCGTCGGCGATGAGGAACGTGTCCACCCGGCGGGTGGCCTCGCGCACCGCGCGCAGGAAGTCCGGCGAGTACATCTGCATGCCGGAGGCGCCCTGGATGATGGGCTCCACGATGACGCCCGCGATGTCCGCCGGGTGCTCGCGCAGCGCGGCCTGCACCTGGTCGAAGGCGCGCTCCCAGCCGCCCTCCTCCGCCGGCGACGGCACGTGCACCACGTCGAACAGCAGCGGGCCGAAGATGTCCCGGAACTCGCGCACGCCGCCCACGCTGGTGGAGCCCAGCGTCTCGCCGTGGAACGCGCCCGTCAGCGTGATGAAGCGCGTGCGCTTGGGCTGCCCGTTCTGCGCCCAGTACTGCGCGGCCATCTTGATGGCCACCTCCACCGCGGTGCTCCCGTTGTCCGAGTAGAAGACGCGCGACAGCCGCTCCCCCGAGGAGAGGTCCGCGCGCTGTGCGCCCGGGGCGATGGCGACCAGCTCGGCGGCGAGCGCGGCGGCGGGCTCGTGCGTGATTCCGGCGAGCGAGACATGGGGCAGTCGGCCCGCCTGCTCGACGAGGGTGCGCACCAGGCGCGGGTGACGGTGGCCCAGGGTGGACACCCACCAGGAGCCGTTGGCGTCCAGGTAGCGCCGCCCGTCGACGTCGAAGAGGTAGGGCCCCTCCGAGCGCGCGATGACCAGCGGGTGGGTCCCCGCGATGTACGCCTCCATGGCGGTGTACGGGTGCCAGACGTGCCGCTTGTCCAGCTTGACGATGTCGGCCCGCTCCATGGTGTTCCCCTTTGCTGCGTGTGACGTGTCGGCGGAGCGCTCCGTACCGGAAACCGGGCCCCTTGCGCCGTGTGTCAACGCGGCGGGCCACACGTTGGACTGATGGGGGCCTGAAGCCGGGGGCCATGCGGGCGTCCCGGAGAGGCGTCTTCCGGCCCGGGATGACGTGGCCATGACATGGGCGGTGTTGTCTCTCCTGGACACCGAACCGGGAAAAGCGCCATGGCCGTCCTCATCTTCTTCGTCTCGCACTGGCTGCTCTGTGTGTTCTTCCAGAGCTTCTTCCAGCACCGGTACGCCGCGCACCGCATGTACACCATGGGTCCGCGCACGGAGCGGGTGATGCACCTGCTCACCTACCTGGTGCAGGGCTCGTCGTACCTGTCGCCCAAGGCCTACGCGATTCTTCACCGCGAGCACCACGCCTTCTCGGACACGGAGAAGGACCCGCACTCGCCGCACTTCTTCACGGACGTGTTCCGGATGATGCTGCATACGAAGAAGCGCTACGACGACTTCGCGTCGGGCAAGGGTGAGACGGAGAAGCGCTTCCTCGGGGGCTATCCCGAGTGGCCGCTGGTGGACGACACGCTGCGCACCTCGTGGGTGGCGACGCTGGGCTGGGTGGCGTTCTATTCCTCGTTCTACGTGCTGTTCGCCACGTCGCCCTGGCAGTTCCTGCTGTTGCCGGTGCACTTCCTGATGGGGCCGGTGCACGGGGCCATCGTGAACTGGTGCGGCCACAAGTACGGCTACCGGAACTTCGACAGCAGCGACAAGTCGCGCAACACGCTGCCGGTGGAGGTGCTGTGCATGGGTGAGCTGTTCCAGAACAACCACCACAAGTACGGCAGCAGCCCGAACTTCGCGGCGCGCAGGTTCGAGGTGGACCCCACGTGGCAGGTGATGCGCGTGCTGGCGAAGCTGGGTGTCATCCGCATCGCCACGCCCCAGCGCGCGGTGTGGCCGGAGCCCCGCGAGGCGGCGCGTGAGGCGGGGGCCGCCCGGGCGGCCTGAAGCGTCCAGGGGCCCCGAGGGACTCCTCCAGGCATTGAAGGACAAGGCGCGCCGAGGGGATGACCGTCCCCCCGGCGCGAGTCGTTTCCGGCCGTTACCCCCACCGGAGGCCGGGCGAGCGGGCGGGTGGGCGGCGCGGACGCGGGGCACGCGTTAGAACTGCTCCCCGTGCCTACAGAGACCCCGCTCCGCCTCCGTATCCTCGACGCAGTGACAGACGTCCCGGCCGCTGACTGGGACGCGCTGACCGGCCTGGACGCACCGCCCTTCATCAAGCACGCGTGGCTGGCGGCGATGGAGGAGAGCGGCAGCGCCACCGAGGAGACCGGGTGGGCGCCGCATCACCTGACGCTGTGGCGGGGCGAGAAGCTGGTGGCCGCGGCGCCCGCGTATCGCAAGTTCCACAGCATGGGCGAGTACATCTACGACTTCGGATGGGCGGACGCGGCGGCCCGGCTGGGCGTGGAGTACTACCCGAAGCTCATCGTCGGCGGGCCGCTGTCCCCCGCCACGGTGCCGCGCCTGCTGGTGGCCTCGGGAGAGGACGTGCCCGCGATGCGCAAGGCGCTGCTCACCGCGGCGGTGGAGAGCGCCGAGGAGGCAGGGTGCTCGTCGGTGCACTTCCTCTACCCGACGGACGACGAGGCGGACTTCCTGGAGGAGCAGGGGCTGGCGCGTCGGGTGACGCTCCAGTTCCATTGGAAGAACCCGGGGTACGGCGGGTACGACGACTACCTCTCGCGGTTCGACTCCAAGCGGCGGAACCAGCTCAAGCGCGAGCGGGCGGCGGCGGCCACGCAGGGAATCCTGCTGCGCACGGTGCGGACCACGGAGCTGACCCCGGCGCACGCGAAGCGCGCGTATGAGTTCTACACGGCCACGTGCGAGCGGCACGCGTGGGGGCAGATACAACTCACGCCGGGGTTCTTCTCGCGGGTGTTCAAGGCGATGCCGGACCAGGTGGAGATGGTGGAGGCGGTGCGCGAGGGCCGGGTCATCGCGGGGGCGTTCAACCTGGCGACGAAGGAGCGGCTCTATGGCCGCTATTGGGGCAGCACGGAGGAGCACCCGTTCCTGCACTTCCACGTGTGCCTGTACCACTCGGTGGACGACTGCATCCGCGCGGGGCGCAAGGTGTTCGAGCCGGGCGCGGGCGGTGAGCACAAGGTGTCACGAGGCTTCGAGCCCACGGCGGTGCACAGCGCGCACGTCATCTTCGACCGCAGGCTGGACAGCGCGGTGCGCGACTACGTGCGGCGCGAGCGGGCGCGGCTGAACATGGCGGTGGAGGAGGCCGAGCAGATCTGCGGCCTCAAGCCCTGGCCCCTGAAGCAGGCCAGCGGCACCTGACCCTCGTCGGCCGAGACTTTCCGCCGGATTCGCGGGGCTCCAAGGGTGCCGAGCCGCCGTGCAGGCACCTCCAGGCCCCCCGCTGGGCCTGCGCCAAGGCCTTGCCCCGAGGACGAGCCCCTCCCCAGACC
>NZ_SRLW01000193.1:0-19423 GCF_006518215.1 Myxococcus sp. AB025B | reverse complement strand
CCTTCCGCCCACGCCCCCCAGTCACCCTCCAGCGAGGCCAACGGCGTGCCGCGCGCCCCCGCATCCAACGGACCCGGCGAGAACGGTGAGCTCTTCCCGGGCGAGGCCTCCAGCGAGGCGAGACAATCCCGCGCGCGGACGTTCTGCGGGTCCAGCTCCAGCGCCCGCTCGAAGAGCTTCTGCGCGCCCTGGGCATCGCCGCTCAGGCGCAGCCACAGTCCGGCCTCGACGAGCTGGTTGGCGCGCTGGCTGCCCATCTATCGCCCCACACCGCCACGCGCGGAGCCCTTGAGCTGCGCCAGACACCCGGCGAGCAGCTCACACGCCCGGCCCAGCGCGGCCACGTCCTCGTTGGCGCGGACCTGGCGCGCGTGCTCCAGCACCTGCTCGGCCCGAGGCACCGCGTCCGGCGTCAGCCCACCCCCGCCCGGCAACAGCCTCGCCCGCGTCAGCGCGTCCATGACGTCGCGCGCGAGCGTGTCCAGCTCCACGCGCTTGACCTTCAGCTCCTCGGAGATGCGCGCGGCCATGAGGTAGCCGCGCTGCTCGTCCATGATGCGCTTGAGCTCCTCCTCCGTGAGGCCGCTGGACGCGGTGACGGTGATGGACTGGCGCAGCCCCGTCTCCCTGTCGCGCGCGGAGACGGACACGATGCCCTCCGCGTTGATGTCGAACGTCACCTCGATCTCCACCTGCCCGCGGAGCGCCTCGCGCAGGCCGGTGAGGACGAACTCGCCCAGCAGCTCGTTCTGGTGCGCCAGCTCGTGCTCGCCCTGGAGCACCATGATCTTCACCAGCCGCTGGAAGTCCTTCGACGTCGCGAAGACCTCCGTGGCGGACGTGGGCACCGTGGTGTTCTTCGGGATGATGCGCCGCACGAAGCCCCCGGCGATGGCCACGCCCAGGCTCTGGGGCGTGACGTCCAGGAGCAGCAGCTCGCTCTCCTGCGCCACCAGCGCGTGCGCCTGCACCGCCGCCCCCAGGGCCACGACCTCCTCGGGATGCACGCCCTTGCACGGCTCGCGGCGGAAGTAGCCGCGCACCGCCTCCACCACCTTGGGCATGCGCGACATGCCGCCGACCAGGATGACCTCCTTCAGCTCCGACGCGCGCACCCCCGCCTCGCCCAGCACCTCCGTGGTGATGCCCACCACGCGCTCGGCCAGGTCCGCCGTCAGGTCCTCCAGCTTCTCGCGCGACAGCGCCGCCTGCAGGTGCAGCGCCGCGCCTCCACCCGGGGGCGTGCTGATGAACGGCAGGTTGATCTGCGCCTCGCGCACGCTGGACAGCTCGACCTTCGCCTTCTCCGCGGCGTCCTTGAGCCGCTGCAACGCCATGCGGTCCTTGCGCAGGTCGATGCCGTGCTCCTTCGCGAAGCCGAAGACGAGCCACTCGATGATGCGGTTGTCCCAGTCCTCGCCGCCCAGGTACGTGTCGCCGCCCGTCCCCACCACGTCGAAGACGCCCTGGTTGATCTCCAGCACCGACACGTCGAACGTGCCGCCGCCCAGGTCCAACACCGCCACGCGGCCGTTCACCGTGCGGCTGAAGCCGTACGCCAGCGCCGCCGCCGTGGGCTCGTTGATGATGCGCAGCACGTCCAGCCCGGCGATGCGGCCCGCGTCCTTCGTCGCCTGGCGCTGGGCATCGTTGAAGTACGCCGGCACCGTGACGACGGCCTTCGTCACCGGCCTGCCGAAGTGCGCCTCCGCGTCCGCCTTCAGCTCCTGGAGGATCATCGCGCTGATCTCCGGGACGGACAGGTCCTTGCCCCCCATCCGGATGCGCAAGTCGTCGTGCTGTCCGACGACCACCTCGTAGGGCAGCGAGCGCAGCGCGTCCTGCACCTCGTGCGAGGAGAACTTCCGGCCGATGAGCCGCTTGGCGGCGTACACCGTCTCCTGCGGGTTGGTGATGGCCTGGCGCTTGGCGATGCCGCCCACCAGGCGCTTGCCGTTCTTCGACACCGCGACCACCGACGGCGTCAGCGCCATGCCGGTGCGGTTCTTGATGACGATGGGCTGCCCGTCCTGGACGGTCGCGACGATGCTGTTCGTCGTGCCCAGGTCGATGCCAATGAGAGGTTCGGACTCAGCCATGGGTGAGCGTGCTCATCCTACTAGAACGTCCAGCGCAGCTTCTTGAGCGCCGCCTTGGCCTCGGCGTTGTCGGGGTCCAGCTTCGTCGCGTCCTCGAAGACCCGCTTGGCCTGCTTCTTGGCCCCTGACTCCATCAACACCCGTCCCAACAACACCTGGTGCTCCACCCTCCCCGGCAGGAGGTCCACGGCGCGCTGCGCCAGGACGCGCACCTCCCCGACGTCCTGGCCCTGCTGGAGCCCCAGCTTCGCCGAGCGGAAGGCCGCCTCGGCGCTCTGGTTGTCCAGCGAGAAGGCGAGCCGGTACGCCGCGAGCGCCCCGACGTCGTCCCCGTGCTGCTCCAGCTCCCGGCCCCGCGTCACCTCGACGGAGGCCCGCTGCTCGTCGTGACGGCGGCGCGCCTCCACCAGCAGCATCGCCACCTCGCGGTTCTTCGGGTCCATCGTCTGGACCTGGTGGAAGTCCTGGTACGCGCGCTCCCAGTCGCCCCGGGCCACGGCCGCCTTGCCCCGGGCGACCAGCTCCGTCAGGCGCACGTTCTTGGCCATGTACGGGTGACGGGCGAGCCGGGCCTGTCGCTCGGCGCGCCGGGCCTCCGACTCCGCGTCGTGCACCGGCGGCGGCGCGGGCGTGGGCGGCGGTGCGGGCCGAGCCATCCGCAGTGGCGAGGGCGCGGGCGGCGGCGTCAGCCCGATGGGTGTCAGCTCCGTGGCCGGATACGAGGCCGCGGCTGGAGCCGGCGAGGAGGCCACGGGCGGCGGCGAGGACACCGAGGCGGCGGCGGAGGCCTGTGCGAGCGCCGGGTTCGCCTTGAGGTACGCGTCGCGCTTGTCCTGCTGGCTCAGAACGTTGTGGGCGTCGGTGAGCTTGCGGAAGATGCGCTCCATCCGCGCGCGGAAGCTGCCCAGGTTCTTGCCGAAGTAGCGGTCCGGGTGGAAGCGGCGAGACGCGTTGTAGTACGCCTGCTTCACCTCGGTGGCGGGGGCGCCCGGACGCAGGCCCAGGACGGCGAAGTAGTCCAGCCCGTCCAGCGCGCGCTCCAGGTCGATGATCTCCTTCTTGCGCTCCGGCTCGAGGTCCACCTCCTCGGCCATCGCCGCGTCCACGGCGGGCGCCGGCTGGTTTCGCGGCACCACGCGCGCCGGGACGATGGCGCCCTTGGCGCGCAGCGCCAGCAGCACGGCGATGGTGCGCGCCTCACCCAGGGTGGAACGTGACAGCACCTGGTCGATGCGCTCCACCCTGCCGACGAGCGACAACACGCCCGTCTCCTCCGGCGAGAGCTGGAGGCGAGCGAGGTCCAGGTTGGGCACGGTGGCGATGTGGTCCGTCCGGGCCCCCAGGCCGACAATCGTGTTTGACGCGCTCACAGGACGGTCCGCTGAAGGGTTGCCGAATGGAACAGCCTAGGTTTGGGGGACGCGGGGCGTCAAACACCCAGTGCCCCCCTACCCCAGGCTCCGGCCGAGGGGAGCCCGCCCTCAGAGGGCGGTCAGCACCCGCTCGATGATGGCCAGGCTCTGGTCCAGTTCCTCCCGGCTGATGGTGAACGGAGGGGCGAAGCGCACGGTCCGCTCACCCGCGGCGTTGCCGAGCACCCCCGCCTCGCGCAGCTTGCCGAGCACCTGGGGCGCGTCGCGGTCCATCTCCAGGCCCACCAGCAGGCCCTGGCCCCGGACCTCCACCACGCGGCCCGCGGGCAGCCGGGACTGGATGCCCCGGAGCTTCTCCAGGAAGTACGCCCCCTTGGCGTTCACCTCGTCGAGGAAGCCAGGCTGGCGGATGACCTTCAGCACCGCGTTGGCGGCGGCGGCGGCCACCAGGTTGCCGCCGAAGGTGGACCCGTGGCTGCCCGGCACCATGCTCGCGCCCACGTCGTCGCGGCACAGCATGGCGCCGATGGGCAGGCCGTTGCCCAGCGCCTTGGCCATGCTGATGGCGTCCGGGAGGATGCCGTCGCGCATGAAGCCGAAGGGGATGCCCGTGCGCCCCATGCCCGTCTGGATTTCGTCCACCAGCAGCAGCAGGCCCTTCTCGTCGCACAGCGCCCGCAGGCCCTTGAGGAAGCCCGCGGGCGCCTGACGCACCCCGCCCTCGCCCTGGACGGGCTCCACCAGGATGGCGGCCGTGGTGGGCTTCACCGCGGCGCGCACCGCGTCCAGATCGCCATAAGGCACGTGGTGGAAGCCCGCGGGCAGCGGCTCGAAGCCCGCGTGGTACTTCGGCTGCCCCGTGGCCGTGACGGTGGCCAGGGTGCGGCCGTGGAAGCTGCGCTCGAAGGTGATGACCTCGAAGCGCTCCGGCGTGCCCCGGTCCTTCATCACCTTGCGGGCCAGCTTCAGCAGGGCCTCGTTCGCCTCCGCGCCCGAGTTGCAGAAGAACGCGCGCGACAGGCCGCTCCACTCGCACAGCTGCGCCGCCAGGTCGATCTGCGGCTGCGAGTAGAACGCGTTGGAGACGTGCCACAGCGTGTCCAGCTGCGCGTGCGCCGCCGCCACCACGTCCGGGTGGCAGTGGCCGAGCGCGCACGTGGCCACGCCCCCGATGAGGTCCAGGTACTCCCGCCCATCCGCGTCCCACACGCGCGTACCCTGCCCACGTGCCAGGACGATGGGCTGCTGCTTGTAGTTCTGCAGCAGATGGTGGCGGGCCTTCTGGATGAGGGTGTCGTTGGAGCTGGGGGCGGCCGAGGGCACGGGTTGCAGCAAGGGAGTCAACCTTCCTTGTGGTGAGGGCACGGCGGTGTGCGCGCCATATAGCGCGCTAGAGGATGTAGCGCGACAGGTCCTCGTCCTGGACGATGGCGCCCAGCCGCTCGCGCACATAATTGCCGTCCACCTGGAAGTCCCGGGGCCCCAGCTCGCTGGCGGAGAAGGAGACCTCGTCGAGCAGCCGCTCGAGCACGGTGTGCAGGCGGCGAGCGCCGATGTTCTGCGTGCGCTCGTTCGCCTGCTGGGCGATGCGCGCCAGCTCCGTCACCGCGTCGTCGGTGAAGGACAAGCGCACGCCCTCGGTGGAGAGCAGCGCGGTGTACTGGCGCAAGAGGGAGTTCTTCGGCTCGCGCAGGATTCGGATGAGGTCGTCGCCGGAGAGCGGCTCCAGCTCCACGCGGATGGGGAAACGGCCCTGCAGCTCCGGGATGAGGTCGCTGGGCTTGGAGACGTGGAAGGCGCCCGCGGCGATGAAGAGCATGTGGTCCGTCTTCACCATGCCGTACTTGGTGTTGACGGTGGAGCCCTCGACGATGGGGAGGATGTCGCGCTGCACGCCCTCGCGCGAGACGTCCGGGCCTCCCCCACCCTTCCCGCCGCCATCGCGGCTGGCGATCTTGTCGATCTCGTCGATGAACACGATGCCGCTCGACTCGGCGCGCACCACCGCCTCGCGCTGGACGCGGTCCGGGTCCACCAGCTTCTGGGCCTCCTCCTGACGCAGGACCTGGAGCGCCTCCGGCACGCGCACCCGACGCCTGCGCGTCTTGCTCATGCCGGGCATGTTCTTGAAGAGGTCCTGCAGGTTGACGCCGATCTCCTCCATGCCCTGGCCGGAGAAGCCGCGCATGAAGGCGGGCGCGCTGTCGCTCGTCTCCACCTCCACGAACTGGTCATCCAGCGTGCCCGCGCGCAGCTGGGCGCGCAGCTTCTCGCGCTCGTGGTCACCCAGGCGCTGGGGCGCGGGCTGCGGGGGCGGCGGCGCGAAACCGAACGGAGGCGGCGAGGACGGCGTGCGCGGCGCGCCGTTGTTCTGGAGCAGCTCCATCAGCCGGTCCTCGGCGAGCTCCTCCGCGCGGGGGCGGACCTTCTCCGTCTCCTCCTCGCGCACCAGGCCGATGGCGGCCTCGACGAGGTCGCGAATCATCGACTCCACGTCGCGGCCCACGTAGCCCACCTCCGTGAACTTGGAGGCCTCCACCTTGATGAACGGCGCCTGCGCCAGCTTCGCGAGCCTGCGGGCGATCTCCGTCTTCCCCACGCCGGTGGGGCCGATCATGATGATGTTCTTCGGGTGGATCTCGTCGCGCAGGTCGTCGGAGACCTGCTGGCGGCGCCAGCGGTTGCGCAGGGCGATGGCCACCGCGCGCTTGGCGGCGTTCTGCCCGACGATGTAGCGGTCCAGCTCGCCCACCACCTCACGAGGCGTGAAGGCGGACGTCTTGCGCGATTCGGCCACGGGGAGGCTCCTAGAGCTCTTCGATGGAGATGTTGGAGTTGGTGTAGATGTCGATTTCGCCCGCGATGGAGAGCGACTGCTGCGCCACCTCGCGAGCGGACAGCTGCGTGTGGGCCATCAGCGCCCGGGCGGCGGCGAACGCGTAGGGGCCTCCGCTTCCCACCGCGGCGATGCCGTGGTCCGGCTCGATGACGTCCCCGACGCCGGAGAGGATGAACGTCTTGTCCTTGTCCGCGACGACGAGCAGCGCCTCCAGCCGGCGCAGGAAGCGGTCCGTGCGCCAGTCCTTGCCCAGCTCGACGCAGGCGCGCGCCATGTTCTTCTGGTGCTCCTTGAGCTTGCCCTCGAAGCGCTCGAACAGGGTGAAGGCATCGGCGGTGCTGCCCGCGAACCCGGCGAGGACCTGCCCCTCGCCCAGCTTGCGGACCTTCTTCGCCGTGTTCTTCATCACCGTCTTTTCGAGCGAGACCTGACCGTCGCTGGCGATGGCGACCTTTCCGTCGCGTCGCACACAGAGGATGGTGGTGCCGTGGAACATGGAGCGGGTTTAACAAGCAGCGCCCCGCGTTTCCAAGGAACACCGCCCGCCTGTCCGCTCCCGCACCGTTTCTCAGGCGCGGGGGTGGGCGGCGTCGTAGACCTGCTGGAGCTGCTCCCAGCTGACGTGGGTATACCGCTGCGTGGTGGACAGGCTCGCGTGGCCCAGCAGCTCCTGGATGCTGCGGATGTCCGCGCCCCCACCGAGCAGGTGCGTGGCGAACGAGTGACGCAACGCATGCGGACTCACCTTGCGCGCCAGCGCGCACTTGAGCACGTGCTGGTCCAGGTGCCGGCGGATGCTCCGGGGCGTCAGCCGGCCACCGCGGAAGTTGAGGAAGATGGCCTCCGGCGCCTGCCCCGGCCTGGGCTCCGCGAGCAGCTCGCCCCGACGCGCCAGGTACGCCTCGAGCGAGCGGATGGCCTGCGCGTTGACGGGGACCAGGCGCTCCTTGCTGCCCTTGCCCATGACCCGGACGATGCGGCCGCTCCGGTCCACGGCGAGCAGGTCCAAATCACACAGCTCGCTGATGCGCAGCCCGCCGCCGTAGAGCATCTCCAGGATGGCCTTGTCGCGCAGGCCGAGCACGGACTTCAGGTCGTGCACGTCGAGCAGCGCGAAGACCTCCTCCACCGGCAGCACCTTGGGGAGGGCCTTGGGCAGCTTCGGGCTCTTCACCAGCTTGGCGGGGCTGGCGGGCAGCAGCTTCTGGCGCACCAGGTACTTGTAGAAGGACTTGATGGAGGCCAGGCGCCGCGCGCGGCTGGCGGGCGCGTGGTCCACGCTCAGGGTGCCCAGGTAGCCGCGAATCGCCGCGTGCGTGCCGGCGAGCAGGGACGACTTCATCCGCTCGACCAGGTAGCGCTCGTAGTCCACCAGGTCGACCAGGTAGTTGCGCACCGTGTGCGGGGACGCGCCCTTCTCGTCCTCCAGGTGGACCCGGAACTTCTCCAAGAGCGGCGACAGGTTCGTCATGGCGAGGTCGAGCGTAGGGGGCCCGGAGAGCCTCGCAAGATTCCGGGCCCCACGAAACCCCTACTTCGTCGGCACGGCCGGGGCGGTGGGCACGACGACCGGCGCGACGGGAGGCGTGGGCAGCAGCGCCACGCACGAGGCCTCCGACAGCCAGGCCTTCTGGCACATCCAGGTGAGGATGGGGTTGCGCACCTGCCAGAGCAGGATGAAGAGCAGCAGCGCCGCGAGCCCCAGGCGGGCCCACCAGGACAGGCCGTCCTGCTCGCCATCATCGTCCTGCTGGGCGAGCAGCGCCGGGCGGACCATGTCGCGGTGGTCCACGCGAGCGCCCTTGGGCAGCCGGGGCCGGCGCGTCACCAGCGTGGACAGCCCGCGCGTGAGCATCAGCCGGTCATTGAGCGCCCAGCCGGAGCCCTCCAGGAGCAGCGCCAGGTTGCGCCGCCGCAGCTTCAGCCAGCCGAGCAGACCCGCCGGCGCCATGACGGCGATGGCGATGAGCGACGCGGCCGTGATGACGTCCCCCAACGTCAGGGACTTCACCTGCGAGACGATGAACGCGAACGAGGAGCCGAGCGCCGCCGCCGCGATGCTGCCGGCGGCGATGACCCCCGCGAGCCCACCAGGCGCGGCGGCCGGCGCCGGTGCCGCGGCGGCCGGTGCCGGGGGAGCGGTGGGGGACGGGGCCGCGGCCACCGTCTTCGCGTAGCCCTCCTCCAGCGTCGCGTCGAAGGTCTTCTCGCCCGCGGTGGCCATGCCCTCCACCTTGCTGGTGATGAAGCCGGCCATGCGCGTGAAGGGCATGGTCATCGACTCCCACAGCGACACGGGCTGACGGATGACGTGCGTGACCGTGGCGTCGTGCTCCTGGTTGTCCACGTCGTAGAAGACGCCGCGCTTGCCCACGACCAGGTCCGCGCTGCGGCCGCGCGTGACGGGCACCGCTACCTCGTAGCCGGGCGTGCCGTCCTTGGGCGCGACCATCACGTAGAGGATGCACGTGGTGCCCTGGCTCGTCAGCGCGGCGTGCTCGGCGCGGTTCTTCGCGAGCACCGACAGCGTGTACTTGCGCCCGCCGAGGATGAGCGTCCCGCGCTCCATCAGCGCCGGGGCCTTGGGCAGGTACAGGTTGGGCATGCTGATGAAGTTGTTGGCGAACACCAGCAGCCAGCGCTGGTAGAGCACCAGCCGCTCCAGCTCGACGATGGACGCGAGCGTGGGCGCCAGCGCGAGGTCCGCCTGGCTCGCGGCGTCGAGCGCATCCACGTCCGCGAGCGACACCGTCTCCAGCGAGCCGGCCAGCTTGTGCAGGGGGCTCGCGTCGCGCGTCGCGAACCACGCGAGCACCGCGTCCGCCTTCGCCACCAGCTCGCGCCACGCCGTGTCCGTCAGGCGCTCCGGGTCCCCCGTCAGCGGCGCCGCGACGTCGCGACGGAATGCCTGGAGCTGCTCGTACGCGGGGCCGCGCAAGAGGCGCGACCACTCGAGCACACCCGCCGCGTCGGGAGGAGCAATCGGCAGGTCGCCCGCGGCCTTGCCCAGCGCGGCCGTGTCACCGAGCGCGCCCTCCACCCGCTCCGCGCGCAGCCGCAGGGCCGCCGCCGCCTCGGGCTGCGCGGCGACGAGCCGGCACTGCAGGAAGTACGCGTCCAGGAGCGGCGCCACTTCGCGGATGCGCTTCGCGCGCGCCTCGCTCTCCTCTCCCCAGACGAAGACGTCGCCGCGCTTGCCCAGGTGCGTGAGCAGCGCCTGACGCTCGTCGCGGAAGCGCTGGAGCATGGGCTGGTCCACGCCCGCCTCCCCCGCGCGGTTCTTCACCTCGGGGAAGGACGCCATGATGTCGCGGGCGAGCGGGCGCAGGGACTCCGGCAGCCGGTCCGGGGCGATGATGCCGTCGCCGTTCTGCCCCGCCTTGCGCAGCGCCTCGTCGCTGGCGCGGACCTGGGCCAGGGAGATTCGGCCCGTGTCCGCCGCACCCACGGTGCGCAGGATCATCTCCGCCGCGCTCCGCAGCGGGGCCCCCTCCGAGGACAGCGCGTTGAGCTCCAGCACGTCGCTGCTCGCGTCCGCGCCGCGCCGGTCCTTCAGGTGCCGAGCGGCCCAGTCCACCGCACCGCGGACCTCCGCCACGCGGACTCGGCCATTGCCATCCGTGTCGAGGAACTTGAGGAAGGCCGGGTCACAGCTCAAGCCCTCCAACGGGCACGCCGTGGCAATCCACTGCGTCTCGGGGATGCGCGAGGCCTCCACGAGCACGTCGAAGGTGGGGATGTCGACCTGGAGCGAGCCGCCGTAGCGGCGATACGTGAGCGGAGTCGAAGTCATGCGCGCGGCGGACCTAAGCACACCCGAGGACCCTCGGGCGACACCGCGCGTGGGGCTCCAGGGTTGTCATCCCGGACCCGGTGTCTCCGGGCCAGGACGACGGCGCGGGCCAAGCCCTCGGAACGACGTGCCTCCCGCTGGCGAGGCCCCTGCACCCGTCGGCGGCACACCGCTTCACCTCCGCGAGGGAGCCGATGCACACCGCCGCCACCACCGAGTACGACGACCGTTTCCACCTGAGCCGCAAGCGCTACTTCCAGCTGCTCGCGCTCTCCAGTCTCTGGTTCACGGTGAACGACACCCCACTGCTGCCAGTGGGGTTCTTCTTCGCGCTGCGCTTCGTGGGCGCCAACTACGAGACGACCTTCTTCCACTCGCTGCGCACCGGCCGCAAGGTGGTGCTCGCATGCCTGGGCGTGGCGCTCTTCTCCGTGCTCGCCTTCGGCCCGCACGCGGGCTTCAGCATCGGGGACGGAGGCGTGAGCTTCCAGCTCACGCTCCGGTGAGCCCCGACGTCCTCCGGGTCAGGGCAGCGCGCTCACGCTGTAGACGCCCGCCTTGGGCCCCTGGGCGATGATGTAGACGGCGCGCGAGTCCTCCTTGCCGCCGAAGTAGACGGGCACCTGGACGCCCTGGTCCAACGGCTTTCGCGCCTGCGTCTTCGCGTCGTACACGGCGATGTCGTACGTGTCCGAGTCCATGCGGGCGTACGTCGCCAGCACGCGCTTGCCATCCGTGGACAGCTTGTAGCTGAAGATGCCCTGGAGCCACGTCTGCGGCTCGGCCTTCTGGGGCAGCTCCAGCGCCTTGAAGTCACACGCGCGGCCGTTGCGGATGCAGTTCGAGCGGAACACCACCTGGCCGTTGCCCGGCATGAAGCCGTAGCCGAACACGCCGCGGTGCACCTTCTCCGCCTTCTCCGCGCCCAGCGGATAGAGCATCAGGTCCACCGAGTACTCGGGCTTGAGGAAACGCGAGAGGAACGCCACGTACCGCGCGTCCGAGCCCCACACGAAGTTGGGTACCCGGTCCCCCACCCGCTTGGGCGCGCCGTCCGGCAGTGACGCCACCGCCATCAACCCCGCGCGCGCCGTCACGTCGTACTTGTCCAGGAAGCCCACGGCCTGCGAGTCCGGCGAGAAGGCGAAGGTCTCCACGCGCTCGCCCACCTTGCGGCCCGGGCCGCCCGCCGCGGGGCCCACGTACAAATCTCCCGGCACGTCCGGCTTGCCGTTCTCCGAGCGCGCCAGCCACTTGCCGTCCGGAGAGAAGCCGAACGCCTGCGAGGCGACGGCCAGCCGCTTGGGCTTCTCCGCGGGCAGCTCCGCCAGGTAGAGGTCATAGAGCCCGCGCACGGACTCGCTGCGCACCTGGAAGGCCACGCGCTGGCCATCCGGCGACACCGAGTAGTCGCCCACCTGGTCCGCCAGCTTGCGCGGCGCGGCCTCTGGCTTGTCCACCGTCACCACCGCCAGGCCGCCCGCCGCGGACAGCCGGCGCTTGAACAGGAGCGCCTTGCCGTCGGCGGTGAACTGCGCCGTGCTCACCTCGGCCGCCACGTCGACGAAGGGCCCCGCGGGCAGCGGCCCCAGCTTCAGCTTGCCGCCATCGACGAACGCCACCTTCGTTCCATCCGGCGAGGGCAGCATGTAGCTGACCGCCGTGCCGAGCACCGCCGGCTCCGCCTTCGCGTCATCGAGCGTCGCCACGTTGAGCGTGCCCGACTGCGAGGCCGGGTTGTAGCCGGTGAGGTACAGCGCGTAGCGCGAGTCGGCCGAGAACAGGAGCCCGCCCGGCACGTTCGTCACGCTGTCGCCCAGCTTGCGAGGCTCCCCTCCCTCCACCGGCACCACGCGCAATTCGCCCAGCAGCATCTGCGGCGGCACACCGTCCAGCCGGGGCTTCTGCCCGTTCATCAGGTACGTGGCGAAGCGCCCATCCGACGTGAGCCGCAGGTCCGCCGCGCGGCCCGCGTCCAGCAGCAGCCCCTGCCCCGCGCCCGCCGGAGCCCGCCCGGAGGGGCTCGGCGCGGCGGGCGCGCTCGGCGCCGCCGCCGAGGGAGTCGCGGCCGACGGGCTCCCCGCCGGCTTCGCGTCCTCGCTCTTCTTGCATCCGCCGCCAGCCACCACGAGCGAGGCGACCAGCCCCGCGCCCAGAAGTCGTCCCAGCCTCGGCCGAATCATGCGCTCCTCTGCTCCTCGTGCTCCGGGGCGCCCGATGCCGGGACACCCGCGTGTGGCAGCCACGCCGCCAGGTCCGTCCTCGCGCGGGCCGAATACGCCACCCGCTTCTCCGCCTTCTTCATCCGCCCCGTCAGCGGCGGGAAGAGGCCGAAGATGATGTTGGAGGGCTGATGCGGGTAGTCCGGCGGGTGCGCTTCGCCCGTCACATGACGGAACAGCGCGCCCAGCGCCGTCGTCGCCGGGGGCGGAACCCACGGCTTGCCGCTCAACCGCGCATGCAGCGCCAGCGCCACCAGATAGCCGCACGCCGCGCTCTCCACGTACCCCTCCACGCCCGACACCTGCCCCGCGAAGAACACCCGGGGCTCGCTCTTGAGCGACAGGTCGCTCGACAACAGGCGCGGCGAGTCGATGAACGTGTTGCGGTGGATCTGCCCCATCCGCAGGAAGTCCGCGTTCTGCAGGCCCGGGATGCAGGTGGTGAAGATGCGCTTCTGCTCACCCCACGTCAGGCGCGTCTGGAAGCCCACCATGTTCCACGCCGTGCCCGCGCGGTCCTCCATGCGCAGCTGCACCACGGCATGGGGCTCCCTGCCCGTGCGCGGGTCCCTCAGCCCCACCGGCTTCATCGGCCCGTAGGCCAGCGTGTCGTCGCCGCGTTCCGCCATCACCTCGATGGGCAGACAGCCTTCGAAGTATTTCGGTTCCTCGAAACTGTGCGGAACCACCTTCTGGCCCGCCTTCAGCTCCGCGATGAACCGGTAGTACTCCTCGCGGTTCATCGGCAGGTTCAGGTAGTCGTCCCCGCCGCCCTTGCCATAGCGGCTCTGCCGGAAGGCCACCGTCAGGTCGATGGAGTCCGCCGACAGGATGGGGGCGATGGAGTCGTAGAAATAGAGCTTCTGCCCCACGTGCCGCTCCAGCTCGCGCGTCAGGGCGTCGGACGTCAGCGGCCCGGTGGCCACCACCACGGGGCCCTCCTCGGGCAGCGTCTCCACCTCGCCCGCCACCAGCTCCACGCCGCCGGAGCTCCTCAGCGCCTGGGTGATGGCCTGGGAGAACCCCTCGCGCTCCACCGCCAGCGCGTCGCCCGCGGGCACCCGGTGCGCATCCGCGCTCGACAGCACCAGCGAGCCCAGGTCCCGCAGCTCCGCGTGCAGCAGGCCGATGGCGCTCTCCGGGTTGTCCGAGCGCAGCGAGTTGCTGCACACCAGCTCCGCGAGCGAATCCGACTTGTGCGCTGGCGAGCGCTTGTGGGGCTTCATCTCGCGCAGCACCACCGGCACGCCCCTGCGGGCGAGCTGGTACGCGCACTCCGTGCCCGCCAGACCGCCGCCAATCACCGTCACCCGCTGCTTCACGTCCGACATCCGCGTCCTCCCGGGAGCGCCCACGCGCGCGTGCCCGTCAGCCAACAGTTAGCAGGACTGGCACGCCCTGTCCCGACCGTGAATCCAGGAGCGTCAACCCGTCGTCGGGGACAGGCCGCCGTGTCCGCCCGCCCGCCCCCCGAGCCACCATTGCCCCCCGTTGGAAGGCGCGGTTTCCGCACCTGGGTTGCACCCCTACGTTTCTCGCGTTCGTCGCTCGGGGCCGCGTGCTTCCGAGCGAGCGCAAGACGCACTCGAAGCAGCATCCACGAAGACGAGGCCCATCATGAGCCGAGCCCAAGACTTGCTGAGGGTACGCGAGATACTCCAGCGCCGCAGGCGGGAAATCCTCACCACGAGCGACGGCGCGCACCGCGAGCTGACGGCGCTCAAGGAGCAGGAGCGCGACCCCGAATACGAGGAGCAGGCCCAGTCGGAGCTGGCGGACTACACCCTGTCCAGCCTGATGGAGGCCCAGCGGCGCGAAATCATGCTCATCGACGCCGCGCTGCGGCGCATGGACATGGGCGTCTTCGGCGAGTGCGTGGACTGCGGCCAGGAGATCTCCAAGGAGCGCCTGGAGGCCCTGCCCTTCGCCATCCGCTGCGAGGAGGACGCCACCGCGCACGAGCAGGAGATGCGCGGCGGCCACTACGCCACGCCGTCCCTCTAGGCGACGCGGGACACGGACACGGGCCGGGCGCTCCCTGACACACGCCAGGGGGCGCCTTCAGTCTCCGTCCTTCTTGAGGACGACGAAGCGGTAGTTCTCCAGCTCGTTCTGTCCCGCCGTGTAGAGCACGCTCAGGAGCATGTCGTACGGCACCTTGCGGTCCGCGATGACGGACAGCTCCTGGCTGAAGGGCGCCTGCGGATTGCGCTCGGCGATGTACTTGAGCTTCTCCACTTCCTTCTTCAGCCGCGCGTCGAGCGGGAGCACCAGCCGGCCCTGGAGGGCCTCGGCCGGGAGCTGACCGTTCACCAGCCGCAGCACCTCGCGCTCGCCCACGAGGATGCTCTTGGGGGTGATCGTGACGGCCACCGTGTCCCGGGGCGTCGCGCGCGTGGTGGACACGGGGGGGCGCACGTCCTCGGACGCCGTCACCGCCGCGGAGGACGAGGCGAAGGACTTGAGCAGGAACACCAGGAGGATGGTCATCATGTCCATCATCGCGGTGATGTTCAGCTCCTTGATCTCCCCCGCCGCCTCGCGCTCCTTGCGCTTCTTGCGCGCCAGGGCCCGGCGGTAGCGCAGCCGCGCGAGGGCCTCCTCGTCGACGACCTCCGGCACGTGCGGCAGCGTCTCGGCCATGGCTCAGGTCCCCGCCAGCGTGACGTCGGGGAACAGCAGGCGGCGCTGGGCGCCCTGCTCCTCGCGGATGGCGTCCATCGTCTGGATGAGCGCGTCGTAGGGGATGTCCGCGTCCGCGCCGACGATGACCTTGGTCTCCTTGGGGAACTCCGACTTGATCTTCACCATCCACGCGTTGAGCGCGGCGTAGTCGAAGTCACCGTCGGCGCGGGTGGGCACCGTGGGCGCCCCGGCCTCGCCGAGGATGGCGTTCTCGCTGCTGACGAAGTGACCCTTGCGGGAGATGAGCACCGACAGGGTCAGCTTCGGCTCGTCGCTCGCCGACTCCTGCGTCATGCCCGCCGATGGAGGCCCATACGCCGGCGCGCTCACGTTCAGGATGCCGAACGAGGCCAGGCCGGTGATCGACAACAGCATGAAGATGATGAGGTTCATGAGGATGTCGAGGTACGGGACGACGTTCAGCTCGCCCGACTCCTCTTCCTCGCGGACCTTCAGCTTGCGGCGGGAGTAGTAGAACGCCATGGACGCGCACTCCGCCCGCGCTACGACGCGCGAGCCTCGAGCTCCGTGGCCGCCGGGTCCACGCCGCCGCGCCGCGACAGCAGGTTCTCCAGCTTCAGCGCGTGCAGCTCCAGGCTCTCCACCATGCCCTTGGCGTACGACGTCAGGAACAGGTGGAACACGATGCACAGCACCGCGATGGAGAGCGCGAAGGCCGTGTTGTTCATCGCCTTGGAGATGCCCTCCGACAGGAGCACCTGCTTCTGCTCCGCCGGCACGTTGCCCAGCGCCTGGAACGTCCCGATGAGACCGAAGATGGTGCCCACCAGGCCCACCAGCGTGGCGATGTTCGCCAGGGACCACAGCCAGGGGATGCGCTTCGTCACGTGCGGGCTGTACTCGACGATGGCCTCCTCCACGCCCTTGGCCACCTCGATCTCACCCCGGTTGGCGTTCACCAGCCCCGCGCGGATGACCTTCGCCAGGGGCGCGTTGGGCGCCATGGCGCAGACCTTCACCGCCCGGTCCACGTTGCCGCTGCGCACCAGCTTGGAGATCTGCTCCATGAAGGGCGCGGGGTTCAGGTTGTAGCGGAACACCAGCGTGACGATGCGCTCGGTGGCCACCGCCAGCGCGCACGCCAGCCAGAACAGGTTCACGAACATGAATGGACCGCCATCCTTGAAGAACTTGATGACGGAGTCCGTGACACCCAGCTTGCCGGCGTCCGCGGCCGCGAGGCTCGCGTTGACCAGCCACTCGCTGACCACCGAGGAAATCATTGGCCGGGTTGTAGGGCGGGCCCGCCGAAGCTGTCAAGCCACGGACGGGCCAGCCCCCTGTAAACACTTGGGTTTTCAGGCAGCCGAGCTGGTCCCCGGGTCCGTGGGGACGCCCGGCTGCTCCGCGACCTCCCGCCGGTAGTCGCACTCCTTGTTGGGGCAGGAGATGTACGCCCCGTCCCGCTTGGAGAACTTCTGCAGCAGGTACGGCGACGCGCACTGGGGGCAGGACTCGGCGAGCGGCCGGTCCCAGGCGGCGAAGCGGCAGTCCGGGTAGCGGTTGCAGCCGAAGAAGATCTTCCCCCGGCCGCTGCGACGCTCCGTCAGGTAGCCCTGCTTGCACTCCGGGCAGCTGACGCCGATGGAGATGGGCTTGGACGTCTTGCAGTCCGGGTAGCCCGAGCACGCCATGAAGCGCCCGAAGCGGCCGCGCTTGATGACCATGGGCTTGCCGCACTTCTCGCACAGCTCGTCCGTCGTCTCCTCCTCGACGATGACGATCTTCCCCTCGGCGTCCCGCTTGAAGTCCTTGGTGTTCTTGCAGTCGGGGTAGTTCGAGCAGGCGAGGAAGTGCCCCATCTTCCCGAACTTGATGACGAAGTGGTTGCCGCACTTCTCACAGGCGATGTCGGTCTTGATCTCCTCGCGCTTGACGTCGCGCATCTCCGCCTTCGCCTTCTCGAGCGTGTCCTTGAAGGGCCCGTAGAAGTCGCGCAGCACCGCCACCCACTTGGCGCCGCCCTCGGAGATCTGATCGAGCTTCTCCTCCATCGTCGCGGTGAAGGTGACGTCCAGCTCGTGGGGGAAGTGCTTGACGAGCATCTCGTTCGTCATCTGCCCCAGGTCCGTGGGCCGGAAGCGGCTCTCCAGCTTCTCCACGTACTTCTTGTCCTGGATGGTGGAGAGGATGGCCGCGTACGTGGACGGCCGACCGATGCCCTTCTCCTCCAGCTCCTTCACCAGCGTGGCCTCGCTGAAGCGCGGGGGCGGCTGGGTGAAGTGCTGCTCGTGCAGCAGCTTCTGCAGCCCCAGGCGGTCGCCGTCGTTGAGCACCGGCAGGTCGCCCACCGCGTCGGCGCCGTCCGCGCTCTCGTCACCGGCGGCCTTGGCCTTCTCCTTCTCCGCCTCCTCTTCCGGCGTCAGGCCCGCGCCGTACACCGCGAGGTAGCCGGGGAACTTCAGCGTGCTGCCGGAGGCGCGGAACGTGGCCCGACCCGCGGCGATGTCCGCGCTCGTCTGGTCGTACACGGCGGGCTTCATCTGGCACGCCACGAACCGGTTCCAGATGAGCTCGTAGAGCCGGAACATGTCCTGCTCGTCCATCGCGTCGAAGAACGGGCGCACCCGCTCCGGCGGGTACTCCAGCGACGTGGGGCGGATGGCCTCGTGGGCGTCCTGCGCGCTCTTGCGCGACTTGTAGACCACCGGCTCCTCGGGCAGGTACTCCGCGCCGTACTTCGTGCCGATCATCTCCCGCACCTGCTTCACGGCGTCGTCCGACAGACGCGTGGAGTCCGTGCGCATGTACGTGATGAGCGCCGTCTGGCCCTCCTCGCCGAGGGGCACGCCCTCGTAGAGCTTCTGGGCCAGCGTCATCGTCTTCTTCGCGGTGAAGGACAGCCGGTTGGCCGCCTCCTGCTGGAGCTTGGACGTGATGAAGGGCGCGGGCGCGTTGCGGCGGCGCTCGCGGCGGTCCACCTTGGCCACGTTGAAGGCGGCGCCCTGCAGCTCGGCGACGAGCGCCTCCGTGTTGACACGGTCCTTCAGCTCCACCTTCTTGCCATCCACCTTGGACAGCTTGGCCTTGAACGGCGGCGGGCCGGACGGGCCCTCCAGGAGCGCGTCCAGCGTCCAGTACTCCTCGGGGACGAAGGCCTTGATCTCCGCCTCGCGCTCCACGATGAGCCGCACCGCCACCGACTGCACCCGGCCGGCGGACAGGCCCCGGCGGATCTTCTGCCAGAGCAGCGGGGAGATCTGATAGCCCACCAGACGGTCCAGGATGCGGCGCGTCTGCTGCGAGTCGTAGTTGTCCTGGTTCAGCTCACGCGGCTGGGCGATGGCTTCCTGGATGGCCTTCTTGGTGATTTCGTTGAAGGTCACCCGCATCGCGTCCGGGTGCGCCAGCTCTTCCTTGATGTGCCACGCAATGGCCTCGCCCTCGCGGTCGGGGTCCGTGGCCAGGAAGACCTTGTCGGCGGACTTCGCCATCTTCTTCAGCTCGTTGAGCACCTTCTCCTTGCCCTTGATGACCTCGTACTCGGGCTGGAAGTCGTGCTCCACGTCGACGCCGATCTTGCTCTTGGGCAGGTCCTTCACGTGCCCCACGGAGGCCTTCACCGTGTAGCCGGAGCCCAGGTACTTCTTGATGGTCTTCGCCTTCGCGGGCGACTCCACGACGACCAGGTAGTGCGGCCCCTTGCCGCGCGGCGTGGCCTCCTCCTCCGCATCCGCCTCCACGGAGGGCAGCGCGTCGTCGTCACCCTTCTTCGTCGCGCGCCGACGGGCGGCCGTCTTCTTCGCCGCGGCCTTCTTGGCCGCAGGCTTCTTCTTGGCGGCGGTGCGACCGGCCGCCTTGCCGGCTGCCTTGCGGGGCGCCTTCTCCTCGGTCGCCTCGGTCTCTTCCGCCTTCTTCTTCGTCCGCGTGGCCATGACTCTCCTACCTAGAGCTTCTCGTACAACCTGCCCGGGTGCTGGAGGACCAGCCCCGTCATCTCCAGCTCCACCAGCGCGCTCACCAGCGCGGCCGGCGTGAGGGTGCTCCCGGTCAGCACCTCGTCGAACGTCCGGGGAATCCGGTCCAACACCGCATAGGCCCCGCGTGCTTCCGCGGAGAGCCGGGCCCAGCAGTCCTCCCTGCCCGGCGCCACCATCCACCCAGGGTCAACACCCACCGCCCGCCAGACGTCCTTCACGTCCAGGCACGCGCTCGCGTGGCCCTCCCGCAACAGCGCGTTGCAGCCCGCCGCCCCCTCCTGCCGCACGTCCCCGGGCATCGCGAGGACGGGCCGTCCCTGCGCCCGCCCCGCCCGGGCCGTGTACAGACTTCCCGACTCCGCCCCCGCCCTCACCACCAGGACCGCATCCGATGCGTCGGAGATGAGGCGGTTGCGCCGGGGGAACGTCGTGGTGCTCGCCCGGACCCCAGGCGGCAGCTCGCTGAAGAAC
>NZ_SRLW01000192.1:0-19561 GCF_006518215.1 Myxococcus sp. AB025B | reverse complement strand
CCCGAGGCCCAGCCGGCGACGCCCGCCACGCCGGAGACCGCGCCCCAGGCTCCCGCCACGCCGGCGACCCCCGGCACCTGAGCCGGGAGTCGTGAGCACCCTTCGCGCGAGGCTCAGCCGAGCTTCGCGCGCAGGAAGTCCACCGTCCGGGTCCACGCCCGCTGTGCGTTCTCCGGCGAGTAGACCTCCGGGCGGGTGTCGTTGAAGAAGGCGTGGCTGGCGTCGTAGCGGTGGAGCTCCGCCGGCACGTTCGCCTTCTTCAGCTTCGCCTCCAGCGCGTCCACCCGGTCCGGCGTGCACCAGTCATCCTTCGTCGCGAAGTGCCCGAGGATGGGCGCGCGGATGCGGGTGACGTCCACGCTGTCCGGCGGAATCCCGTAGAAGGGCACCACGGCGTCGAGCCCCGCGTCGTTCGCTCCCGCCAGCAGCGTCAGCGCGCCGCCCATGCAGAAGCCCAGGATGGCGACCTTCGTGCCGGCGCCGCCACGCTGGCGCAGCGCCTCCGTGGCGTCCTTGAGAGCCTGGCTGGCCTTGCCCCAGTCCATCTGGGACAGGAGCTTGTCGGCCTCCTGCGCGTCCTTCGTCGTGCGGCCGCCGTACAAATCGGCGGCGAAGACGGTGAAGCCCTCCTTCGCGAGCCGGTCGGCGATGCCTCGGATGTGCTCGTTGAGGCCCCACCACTCGTGGACGAGGACCACCGCGCCCTTCGCTGGAGTGGCTTCACTCAGATAGCCCGCCAGTTCCTGGCCCTGCTTGCCGGTCAGCCTTGCCTGCCCTGCCATGCGTGCACCCCTTGAGTGATGGACGAGGCGGCGTAGCTTAGTCTCACGGGCGCGAAGTGCCGGGGTCCGAAGTGGACTGTGTCGGAGGTCGGAATGTCGAAGGCGTTCACGAAGGAGGACTCGGGCGGGGACGAGGTGTTGGTGCCGCCGCGGCCGAAGTCCTCCTCGGGCGACAAGCGCTACATCACGCCGGAGGGCTATCGCGCCCTGCAGGAGGAGTTGGCGGCCACGCAGGGGCCGGACTCCGGGGCCGAGGGGCTGACGCCGCTGGAGGCGGGAGTCCGGCGCCAGGAGCGCGAGCGCCGCGCGCGTCACCTCGCCGCCACGCTGGAGGAGGTGCGCGTGGTGGAGCCGGAGGTGGCGCGGGAGGGCCGTGTCTTCTTCGGCGCGTGGGTGGAGCTGGAGGACGAGGACGGCGAGCGCACGCGCTATCGCATCGTCGGCCTGGACGAAGCGGACGTGAAGTCGGGCCGGCTCAGCGTGGAGTCTCCGCTGGCGCGGGCACTGCTCGGCAAGGAGGTGGGAGAGGCGGTGGTGGTGGAGCGGCCTCGCGGGGCAGTGGAGTACACCGTGGTGTCCGTGGAGTACGCGTCACATTGAGGCGCGGCGTCAGCGCTTCGTCGCGATGACGGTGGCCAGGGGCGTGAAGGGCTCGGGGAGGATGCCGTCGCGGACCTCGACGCTGAAGCCCTGGGCCTCCAGCAGCGCGCGGGCGCGCGGCACCAGGAAGGTCAGGTAGTACATGACGAAGGGCGGCTTCCACAGGGCGTTGCGCACGCGCATGGCGGCGTTGAAGCTCCGGGCCACCCAGTAACCGGGGCGCAGCTTCGACGGTGGATGGCCGGTGACGAAGAGGAACCGCCCCTCGGGACGCAGGGCCTGGTGGATGCGCTGAATCAGCCGGGGCTCATCGGCTTCGAGGATGTGGCCGAAGGCACCGAAGCACGTGGCCACGTCGAACGCGGCGTCGAAGGTCATCTCCAGCGCGTCACCCCGGATGAACTCGAGGGCGGCGGTGCCCGGTGCGCCGGAGAGCCTGCGGTCCGCTTCCTCGAGCATGCCCTGGCTCACGTCGATGCCGGTGACCCGCTCGCGGGCCAGCGGGCGCAGGTGGCGCATGGCGGCGCCGGTTCCACAGCACACGTCCAGCGCGGTGCCGACGGAGCCCGAGGGGCCCAGGGCTTCGATGGCGGCGCGGAGCACGGGGTCCGGTGTGCGGAAGGGCGTGTAGTCGAACTTGGGGGCGAGCAGGTCGTAGCCTTGCTCGACGGAGGAGAAGGCCTGCTCGGCCAGCTCGAGGAGGGTGGGCCCCTGACGGTGGAACATGGTGCCCGGGGATGTAGCGCACCCGGGGCCCGGTCAGGGCGGGTTCTCGGCGGAGATGTGCACCATGAACGCTCGGGGTAGGCTGGGCGGATGCGCCGTGTCGCCGTCGTCGCCTTCCTGGCGCTCCTCTTCGTCGACTGTCGGGATGAGCGATTGGTGCCGTCGCTCCCGCCGGGCTTCCACGTCGATACGTACGCGCAGCGCTCGGCGTCGGCGGTGGATGTGTTGTGGGTGGTGGATGATTCGGCCTCCATGGCGCCTCGCCAGGAGTCGCTCGCGCGCAACTTCCAGGCGTTCATCTCGCTCTTTCGCGAAGGGCGCATCGACTACCGCATGGGCGTGGCGACCACGGACACCTTCGCGCGCCCTGGCGAACTGGTGGGCACGCCGCGGGTTCTACGTCCGGACACGCCAGGGCTGGAGCAGGCCTTCGCGGACAGCGTGCGCGTGGGGACGGGAGGGAGCGCGTACGAGGCGGGGCTGGAGGCCGCGCGTCAGGTGCTGGAGCGGCTGGCGCGCGAGAACGCGCCGGTGCTGGAGGCGCGAGCGGCCTGCGTGTCGAGCTGCGCCACGGATGCGTGTCGCGAGGACTGCGGAGCGACACATGCGGTGGAGTTCCTGCGTCCGGACGCGTGGCTGTATCTGGCGTTCGTGACGGACGAGGACGACCGCTCGCCGCACGACGTGCGCATGTACTGGCGGGAGTTCTCGCGAGCCAAGGGGCTGGGCAATGACGGGACGGTGGTGGCGTCGGCCATCATCGGGGATGTGCCCTCGAATGGCTGTGGCGCGGAGCCGGGGACGCGGTACGCGGAGCTCGTGTCCTGGATGGGCGGAGCGCTGGGGAGCATCTGCGACGAGGACTTCGCCGAGACGCTGCGCACGCTGGCGACGAGCGCGGTGGGATTGAGGCGCTCGTTCGCGCTCGCGCGTGTGCCTCGGGAGGACTCGCTGAAGGTTCGCGTTCGCCACGCCTGTGGGACGCCGGAGTCCTCTCTGAGGGCCTGTGTGTCGGTGGACCGCGCGGCTTGCGAGGGGCGGTCGGCGGAGGCGCTCGAGGTGGTGTGCGTCCCCGAGGCGGGAGGCGAGCACGGGTGGGTGTACCAACCCGAGCGTGGGACGGTGTTCTTCGCGGGGGACTCGGTGCCGGGGCTGGGGTCGCGGGTGGAACTGGAGTACGTGGAGGAGGGGTCGTGAGGCGCGGGTGGCTCGTGTGCTGGATGCTGGTGGCGGCCTGTGGGAGGGACGCGCCGCCGTCCTCGGTGGTGCCGCGTTGGGTGGCGCCCGCGTCCACGCTGGACTTCGGTGCCGTGCCCGCACTGAACGAACGCACGGTGTCCCTGCCGTTGGTGAACGTGGGGCGCGCGTCGCTGCGAGTGGTGAGCGCGGTGGTGAAGGAGGACGGCAGCCCGTTCCGAATCATCTCCGCTCCCGAGGAGGTGCCCGCGCAGGCAGAGACCTCACTGGTGCTGGCCTTCGTGCCGCCGCGTGAGTCGAGCTACACGGCGACGCTGGTGCTGCGCACGGACGACCCCATTCAAGAGGACGTCGAGGTGTCGCTGCGTGGAGAGGGGCGCACGGCCGCGGTGCTGGAGTTGGAGCCCGCGTTGCTCGACTTCGGGCGGGTCGCCGAGGGACATGTCGTGGTGCGCCCGGTGAGGCTTCGCTCGCGAGGGAGTGCGCCGCTCGTGCTGGAGTCACTGACGCTCGAATCGCCTGCGTCCCCTGTGTTCCAGCTCGTGGGCTCCACGCGGACGCCCGCGGTCCTGGACCTCGCGCGTGAGGTCCAGGTGTCGGTGCGGTACGCGGTGCCATCCGGTGTCTCAGCCGAGGACGTGAGCGGAGCCCTGGTGCTGCGGACCACGGACCCGGACCAGCGCGAGGCGAGGGTGCCTCTGAGAGGCAGCGTGAATCTCGCGCCGGTGCCCGTGGTGAGCGCGTCAGACGAGAGCGTGCCGGGAGGCGAGGTGATGCTGGATGGCACGGCCTCGATGGACCCGGATGGAGACGGTCCGCTCACGTACGCCTGGGAGCTGGTCGCGCTGCCCGTGGGCGCACGTGCGCAGGTGTTGTCCCCAGGGGCGTCCAGCAGCGTGTTGCGCTTGGACCCGGTGGTGTCGGGCGAGTACGAAGTGGCGCTCACGGTGACGGATGCGGCGGGCGCGCGCAGCCTGCAACCCACACGTGCGCGAGTCGTGGCGGTCCCCGCCCAGCAACTGTGGGTGGACGTGACGTGGAACCACGCGGAGACGGACCTGGACCTGCACGTGCTGCGAGGCGTGGACGCGGTGCTGGGGTCCGTCGATGACTGCCACTACGCGAACCCGCGTCCCGACTGGGGCGCACCCGGGCTCACGGAGGACCCGGAGCTGTTGAGGGATCGGCTGACGGGCTTCGGTCCGGAGGTCTTCGGCTACGAGCGCCCGGTGGCGGGTACGTACCGGGTCGCGGTGGTGCTCGCTCGTGAGAACGGCGCCGTGGACCCGCGCAGTGAGGCCACGGTGCGCGTGTACGACCGGGGCGTGCTGAAAGGCGAGTTCCGTCGAACCCTGTCGCGCCAGGACGAGGTGTGGACGGTGGCGGACGTGCAGTGGCCCTCGGGTGTCGTCACGGAGGCGCTGTGAGGACGGGGTGGTGGCTCGTGGGGCTGTGCTGGCTCTTTGCCTGTTCCTCCACGGAGAAGGTGCCACCGGGGCCGGATGTGGACCCCGACCCGAAGACCTGTGCACGGCGCGAGGACTGTGATGGAGGGCAGGTCTGCACGCTTGCCGAAGTGTGTGGCGCCTGTGAGTCGAGCGGTCAGTGTCGGCTCCGAGAGCGCTGTGAGGCCGGAACCTGTGTCGCGCGCGAGGGCTGGGGCGAGGCGTGCGTGGCGCACGCGGACTGCGGCTTGGGACAGTGGTGTCGCCAGGGGCTGTGTCGAACGAGGACCGACGTGGTGCTGTGCCCGATGGGCACACGTGAAGAATGTCCGACGGGCGAGCGGTGCAACGCGGGCACGCTCGTGTGTGAGGAGGACCTCGGGTGCATCGAGGACTCGGACTGCGGCGCCGAGGAGCGCTGCAATCCGGGCCTGCATGCCTGTGTGCCACGCTGCACCGAGGCCACCGCGTCGGCGGTCTGCGCGGAAGGGGAGCACTGCTCAAACGAGCGCTGTGTGCGATGCGAAGAGGACTCGGACTGCGCGGTGGGTTTCACCTGTGATGCCGCGGGCCGCTGCACGGTGACGCCGCGGTGCTACTCGGACCGCGACTGCACGGTGCCCCACGTGTGTCATCTGGCGAGTGGACAGTGCCTGCCGAGCCTGCCGCCCTGCTCCTCGGACGACGACTGTGAGTCAGACCGACGCTGTGACCTCGGAAGCAGGGCCTGCATCCCCAGGAACTGTCAGCCGGACGCGCTGGAGCCCAATGACACCGTGGCCACGGCCCATCCCGTGAGCGCGAGTCGCCATGTGCGGCTCACCCTGTGCCCAGGTGACGTGGACCACTATTCGCTCACGTTGGAGCGGGGTGACCAGCTCGGCGTGAATGTGGAGGCGGAGGTGTTCGCGGAGCCGGTGTTCTCCTCGTCCCTCCAGGATGCGAGTGGAAGGGTGCTGGCGACGGGGCGCTTCCGGTTGTCGCATGTCGTCGCGGAGCGAGGTGTGTACACGGTTCGCATCGCCTCACGTGACACGGTGCTAAGAGCCTACGACGTGGGCTTCTTCCTCTCGCGGGGAACACCTTGCGACGATGACGGCCACGAGCCGAACGACACGGTCGAGACGGCCACGGCGTTGCCGGAGGACCTGAGGCTGGACGGGATGCTCTGTCCCGGGGACGCGGACCACCTGCGGTTCTCGGTGCCGCCCTCACGTGGCGCACGGGTGTCACTGTCGGGTTACGCGGCGGACCGCGGGCTGCTGCGCCTGTGTGTCCTGGAGGGTGGCACCGAGCTGGGGTGCTCAATCGACATGGCAGGTGCCACGGTGGAGGTCCCCGCGTCGGCGGTGCAAGGCCAGTCGCTCACGGCCAGGGTCACTGGTGATGATGAGCGCACGACGAACGGCTACACGCTCCAGGTGGAGTGGCTCCCATGAGGACCACGTCATCGCGGGTGTTCATCCTCCTCGCCACGTTGCTCGTGGCATGTGGTGGCTCCCCACGTCCCCCAGGGGTTCCGCCAGACGCAGGGAGTGTTCCTGATGCGGGAGCGCAAGACGCGGGGACCCACGCCGATGCGGGCGCACCGAGCGCGCCGGTGATTCAGTCCGCGCTGCCCGCGCGAGGTGAGCGGGGCGGCGGGACCTGGGTGACGCTGAAGGGCCGAGGCTTCGTGGAGGGCGTGGCCCGTACCGCACCCGAAGCAGCAGCGCGCACGACGCTGCGAGTCGGCTCGAATCCCGTCCGTGACTTCCAGCTCATCGACGACTCCACCCTCGACCTGCGCACTCCTCCTGGAGTGGCAGGCACAGTGGACCTCACGCTCCAGAACCCGAACGGCACGGCAGTCTGTGAGTCCTGCTTCACCTACGTCGAGAGCTTCGACGTCCGCGCGCTCTCGGAGGACACGGGGGCGCTCTCCGGAGGAGAGACCGTGTCGCTGCTCGGCGAGGGCGTCCCCGAGGGGCCAGGGCTCCAGGTCCTCTTCGGTGACATGGCGAGCCCCTCGGTCACGCGAGTCTCCTCGTCGGAGCTCCGTGCCCTCGTCCCCAGGGGGCGCGTGGCTGGCTCCGTCGACGTGCGAGTCCAGGGCCACGGTGTCGGTGCCGTGCTCCGACGCGCGTATCGCTACCTCGAGGACACGCGCGTCACCCAGGTCTCACCGCTCACGGGTTCAAGAGAGGGAGGCACTGTCACCGTCATCACGGGCCAGGGCTTCGAGGGAGCGACTCAAGTCCTCCTCGGAGACACACCCGCCACCACGCTACGGGTGGAGTCCTCCACGCGAGTTGTGGTGACCACTCCACCCGCACCGTCCATCGGAGTCGTGCCCATCCGCATCGTCACGCCGAGAGGCACCTGGACCGTGCGCCAGGGCTTCGCCTACGTGGACGACTCCCCGAGTGCACCGCTCGCCCTGCACGGAGTCTTCCCGCGAGTCGGAGCTCATGACGACGGCACCGTGACGCTGATGGGGACCTCGCTCGACGCGCCCGACCTGTCCGTCTCCTTCGATGCCGTCCAGGCGCAGCTCGTGAGTGCCACCGCGACGACCGCCACGGTCCGGGTCCCTCCCCGTGGGACGCTCCCGCGCACGGTCTCCGTGAGTGTCCAATCCGGCGCCATGAGCGCGAGCCTCACCCAGGGCTACACCTTCCATCTCGCGCTCGACCAGGTGACGCCGGACCACGGGAGCGCGACAGGCGCAACCCAGGTCCGACTCACGGGAAGCGCACTGCCTCCGGACGCCGTGGTGCGAGTCGGTGCACTCCCCTCGCCACAGCTCACGGAGTCGAGCGAGACGGAGCTGCGCTTCCTCACGCCACCCGGAGGCACGGGGCCACACGCGCTCCACGTCTCCTCCGCGAGCGACCCGGAGAACGAAGCGCTGCTTCCAGCGTCCTTCACCTACGAAGCCGCGCTCACGCTGTCCCAGGTCGAGCCCTCCCGTGGCGCCGTCGCCGGAGGCGCCCGAGTCATGGTGAGAGGCGCGGGCTTCGTCGACGTGACGTCTGTCACGTTCGCAGGAGCACCCGCCACCGATGTGCTCATCCACGACGCGCACACGCTCACCTGTCGCATCCCGGCCTCGCGAATCCAGGGGCCCGTGGAGGTCGCCGTCGTCCACGGCACCCAGCGCTCGGCGCTGCCCGAGTCCTTCCACTACTTCGATCCACGAGGCCCCGGAGGTCTCTCCGGCGAGCCCCTGATGGGCACGTTGAACGTCACGGTGCTCGACACGTCGTCGGGGAGCTACGGCCAGCCCGTCTCGGGAGCCACGGTGCTGCTGGGCCCCGACCCCACACCCATCCTCCAAGGAGGCACGGACGCGCGAGGGCAGCTCACGCTGTCGGACCCACGCATCGCGGGCGCGCAGACCGTCACGGTCTTCAAGCCGGGCCACGATGCGGTGACGGTGGCGGGCATCCGCTCGGAGAACCTGACGGTTTCCCTGCGCCGTCTCGACAGTGAGGGCAACCCCGGCAATCCGCCCGTGCCCGCGACCGCGCGCATCTCTGGCCACGTGCGAGGCTTCAAGCCACCGCGACCGCTCGGACCGAACGAGGTGCTCGAGGCGCGTGTCTTCGTGGCCCAAGCCAGCCCCGCGTCGGGTCCACCCTTCACGGGAACAGGCGACCGCCGCGCGGAGACCTGGCGGGTCCGTGAGGAAGGAGGCTCCTTCCTCGTCCTGGCCCAGCCCGGGCTGCGCGCTGTGTACGCGGTGCTGGGGGTGCTCAGGGACGGCGTGGACTTCGAGCCCTATCTGCTCGGCATCCGCCGAGGTGTCGCGGCCTCGGGGACGCGGGCGGCGGAGAACCAGGATGTCGTCTTCGACATGCACCTGGAGGTCACCGCACCGCTCACCGTGGAGGGCCCACTCGTCATCGCGGGAGGCGAGGCACGGCATCAGGTCTATGCCTGGTTGGACCTGGGCGCGGAGGGCCTCGTGCCCCATCCCCACAACTGGGGCACGGGCACGCGCCTCTACACGAGCATCGAAGGACCCGGACCGCGCCTTGCTTTCCCACAACTTCCCCACGTGGACGGCGCGAACCTGCTCTTTCTCGACCTGCTGCGAGGAGCCACCGCGTATCCCCAGAGCCTGCTGTACCACCGTCAGCCGGGAGCCCTGAACGGAGGCGTGACACTCGCGCCGATGTTGCCACTGCCTGTCTTCACCCAGCCGGGGGCTCGCTTCGAGGGCACGGTGGCCTGGACGCCCACGGCCTCCACCGCCACGCCCGAGGTGCAGTTGCTCACCCTGCTCGCGCCCGGAACGGAGGGCGGCGTCCGCTGGACGGCCGTGCTCCCGGGAGGGCAGACGCAGGTGACACTCCCTGGACCCGCGCTCGCGGCACTCCGCGCCGAACTGCCCGAAGGCGCGCGACTGCGAGCCGACGTCTCCCTCGCGCGAGTCCCCCGCTTCGAGTACTCGCAATGGACCCATGACGCGTTGTCCACGGCGACCTGGACGGCGTATGTCCTCGGGCGCTCGGAGGTCTTCGACCCGTGATGCGCCGTTGGACGTGGCTCGCCGTGCCCCTGTTGCTCCTCCTCGCCGCGTGTCCGAGTGACTCCTCCGTGGACTCGGAGGGCTGTCGGGTGGACGCGGACTGTGGCTCGCCCACGGAGTGGTGCAACTCCGCGGGCTTCTGCCAGGACCGCGCTGGCTGCGAGTCGAACGCCGACTGCGCCGACGCCTCCCTCTTCTGCGACACGAGCACCGGCACCTGTCTGACGCGAGGGCGCTGCGCCACGGACGTGCACTGCCCGTTGGGCGAGGTCTGCGACGTGTCGCGGACCACCTGTGTCACGGGCTGTCGCTCCTCCGGAGACTGTCCCGGCACCGCCTGTCGCTGCCAGGACGCGCCATGCCTCTGTGACGCCACCACGCCCGAGGGCCGCGCGGCCTGTGTGCTCGGTGTCTGCGACGCGAGCTTCTGCGCGGACGCGAGCGACTGTGCCTTCGGCGAGCGCTGTGGCGCCTCGACATGCTTCAGCGACTTCGACCCCGTGCGCCGTCCCTACTGCGCGAGCTGCACGTACGGCGGCGGTCTCCAGGTCTGCGGCCGTGGCGCCAACTTCTGTCTGCGGGAGACCGCGAGCCCCGGCACCGCCTTCTGCGGCGCGGACTGCTCGGAGGGACAGGGCTGTCCCCACGGCTACCAGTGCGCGGACGTGGTGGTCGTCGCCAGCCGCGCGCGCTGCCGCTCGGATGCGGAGTGTGCGCCCTCGCCGTCGCTGCCGTGCCGCGAGGATTCACAATGCGGACGCGGCGGTCAGTGCGTGAAGACCCAAGGCCAGGAAGAGGGGGCCTGCGCCGGGCGCTGCTCCATCGCGGAGGGCGACGTGGAGGGCTTCTGCACCTGCCAGCAGGACACCGACTGCGTGCAGGACGCATGCAGCCAGGGCACGTGCACGGTGAGCCGTCGCGCGTGTGGAAGCGACGTCGACTGTCGCCCCATCCGCTGCGTGGACCACCAGGGCGCGGGGGGCTGTCTCGTGGGCCGCAACTGCGCGCCCGAGGAGGGCCTCACCTGCGCCGAGGTCGCCCCGCGCTGACTCCTCCGTGGAGCCTATGTCCTACATCGGCCCCCTGTGTCTGAAGGGGGCGGAACTCCTGGTGTTTGAATGTTCCTGGGGGTGCCCCGTCAGAAGGTGCAACACGACGGAGGATGGACGACATGGCTTTCAAGACTGCTCTCGCGACCCTGGCTCTCGGCACCCTGTTCTTCGGTTCCTCGACGGCCCTCGCGGCCGACAGCAGCATGCGCGACTGGGCCACGCAGCAGGCCCGCCGCAACGATGACCGCCGCCACGACGACCGCCATGACGACCGCGGTCCCCGTCCCGACCGCTACGAGGCCCACGTCCACAACGGCCACTGCCACCACGCTCCGGCGCCGCGTCCGCCGCCGCGCTCGCAGGGCCGCTACGAGATGCAGACGGTGAGCCGCTGGGTCGAGGGTCGCTACGACAAGGTGTGGGTGCCGGAAGTCTGCCAGGAGCGCGGCAACCGCCGTCACCGCGTCACCCGCTGCACCGGTGGCTACTACGAGAACCAGTGGGTGCCGGGCCGTTACGTGCAGACCACGGAGTGGGTGTGGGTGTCCTACGACCGTGGCGGTGACTGGCGCTCCAACCGAGTGCACCCGGCCAGCTACGTCCGGTAGCACTCGCTGAAAGACCTCCAAGGGGGCGAGGGGCGGTGCCGGGATACGGGGGTATCCGGCATCGCCCTTCGACTTTTCAGCGGGGCCTGTTAGTCAGTGCGCCGCATGGGGACGGCCTTCATCACCGGAGCAGGAATCCGCATCGGTCAGGCGGTGGCGAGGGCGCTGGCCCATGCCGGATATGACGTCGCGCTGCACGCGAACCGCTCGCTGGAGCCGCTGAGCTCGCTGGCGGACGAGCTGCGCGCCCTGGGCCGCCGGGTCACCGTGCACGCCGCCGACCTCAGTCGCCCCGAGGCGGTGGATGCCCTGGGCGCGAGCGTGCGCGAGGCCTGGCCCGCGCTCGACGTCGTCGTCCACAACGCGGGCCTCTATGAGCGCGTGCCCTTCGAGGACATCTCGCGCGAGCAGTACCGCACCATGCTCGGCGTCAACCTGGACGCGCCCTTCTTCCTCACGCAGGCGCTGTTGCCCTCGCTGCGCGCGGGGAAGGACCCGGTGGTGGTCCACATCTGCGACATCGCGGGCGAGCGACCGGAGAGCCACTTCGCGCACTACTCGGTGAGCAAGGCGGGCCTGCTGATGTTGACGCGCGCGCTGGCGGTGGAGCTGGCCCCGCGCGTGCGGGTCAACGCGGTGTCGCCCGGCGTGGCCGCCTTCCCGGAGAGCTTCGACGCCGTCGCGCGCGAGCAGATTCTGCGCCGCATCCCCATGGGGCGCGAGGGCAGCGTGGAGGACGTGGCGCGCGCCGTCGTCTTCCTCGCGAAGGACGCCCCCTACATCACCGGGCAGGTCATCGCCGTCGACGGTGGCAGGAGCGTGATGCTGTGAGTGCCGAGCTGGCCTTCCATCCTCCCGTGGTGCGCGACAGCCAGGGGCACTCGCGGGGCCGGAGCTCCTGATGCAGGGCCACCCCGTGGCGCGAGGCATGTCGTTCCATGATGCCCAGGCCGTGGCGCGCCGTTACGACAACCCCTCGACGCAGGAGCAGACGGTGCTGCGGGTGTACCGGCCCCGCGTCGTGACGTCCGAGGCGCCCCTGGTGCACGAGGCCCTCGGCGGGACTTCCTATTACCCTCTCGACGAGCCCGCTGCACCGGGCCTGGCCGCCGACACGCTGCCCTGAGGACGACGCGACACCATGCAGCTCGACAGACGGATGCAGCTCTTCGTGGTGCTGGCGGCGGTGTTCGTCACGGCGCTGGTGGTGGGAGACCTCATCGCCGTGAAGCTGTTCGAGGTGCACCTGGGCAGCGTGGTGGCGGTGATGTCCATCGGCATCCTGCCCTTCCCGGTGACGTTCCTGCTGACGGACATCCTCAACGAGTTCTACGGCAAGAGGACGGCCCGCTTCGTCACGTGGGTGGGCTTCTTCATGGCCATCTTCGCCTTCGCGGTGATTGCCATCGCGGTGCAGGTGCCCATCGCGCCGCTGACGCGCGCGCCGGACTACCAGGGCACGGTGGAGAGCGCGTTCAACAACGTCTTCGACGGCTCGCAGCGCATCCTCGTCGCGTCGATGGCGGCCTATCTGGTGGGCCAGTTCACCGACATCGCCCTGTTCAACCTGCTCAAGCGCGTCACGAAGAACCGGCTCCTGTGGCTGCGCGCCACGGGCTCCACGCTGGTGTCACAGCTCATCGACACCGTGGTGATGCAGTTCGTCGCGTGGACGGGCGTGCTGCCCACGAAGGTCATCGTGGGCATCGTGCTCTCGTCCTACATCGTGAAGGTGCTCGTGGCGGTGGGCCTGACGCCGTTCATCTACCTGGGCCACTCGCTGGTGGAGCGCAGGCTGGGCATCAAGCCCCTGGTGCTGGGCGCGGACGGTGAGCCCGAGCCTGGCGTGGACCTCGCCGCCCCCGCGGAGTCTCGCGCCGCCTGAGGCGGGGTGCTCACGGCACCAGGCGCTGGAGGAAGGTGTCGGTGTCGTCGGCGGTGAAGGGCTCCTGGGCGCCGAAGGACCGCGTGCCGGTGAACGAGCCCGCGCTCGCGAGGTCGCCTCCTGGCAGGAAGGTGATGTCCCGCAGCTGGAGTCCCGGCGCGCAGGGCTCGGTGACATAGGGGGCGCTCCACGACAGCGCTCCCCGGGCGCTGAGTCGCACCAGCTCCGAGCCGCAGCCATGGCGGAAGAGCACCGCCGTGCCGCCGTTCACGTCCGACGTGAGCCGCGCGCCGCTGGCCTCCGCCGACGCCGTGCCCATCAGCGCGTGTCCCCACAGGGGGCGTCCCGCCGCATCCGCCGCGAGGATGAACGCGGCGCGCGGACAGCCCCGCGCGTCACAGGTGGGCGAGAGCACGGAGCCGCCCCAGTGCAGGGTGCCCGCGAAGTCGCCGGTGAAGCGCAGCCCGCCGTCCGCGGCGAAGGCGACGTGCGTGAAGTTCGGTGCGTCGGGGCCCAACGCCAGCTCCCAGTACACCTCGCCGACGGGCGACAGCCGGGCGATGAAGCCGATGCTCTCGAAGGGCGCCAGGGGTCGCTGGCCCACGAGCACCGCGCCGCCATCCGGGTCCAACGCCACGGCGGATGCCGAGGACATCGCGGGCAACTCCTGGGACCACCGGACGGTGCCTCGCGCGTCGTAGCGCGTGACCAGCCGGCCGTGCGCCACCACCACTTCACCCTCGATGTCCGGCGTCAGCGCCTTGAGCGTGCCCGTCGAGCGGGCCCACTGCGGCGAGCCGTCCGCGGCCAGCTTCGCCACGAAGTGGCTGTCGGCGATGAGCGTCTCGCCCAGTCGCAGCCGTCCCTCCACCTTGCCGGCGATGAAGAGCTCCGCCGTGGAGGCGATGCCCAACAACTGCGCGTGCGCGATGGCGGGGCCTCCCTCCGAGGAGGGCTCGGCCGTGAAGGTCCGCGTCCAGAGCACCTGCCCCGCGCCATCGTGATGCGACAGCACGAGCGACGTGCCGTTCGCCTCCACCGACGTGGGACCGGAGGTGCCCGTGGCCCGCGAGGTGCCCAGGAGCACCAGGCCGCCGAGCCCATCCGAGGCCAGGGCCACGACCTCCTGCTGTCCGGGGAGCCGCGAGTGGACGGTCCACCGCGCGTCACCGGGCTCGAGCTTCGGAGGCTCGGGAGGCCGCGGAGGAGGTTCCTCCTCGCGCGGAGGAGGCTCGATGGGGGCGTCGCTCCCATCACAGCCGAGCACGGTCCACATGCCCAGCATCAGCCCCGCCGTGCTCGCCCGCCACCGTCCCATGTTCATTTCCCGTGAATCCGCTCGTCCTCCGGCCGGTGGCCAAGCTGGGGTCCGATGCTCCCGGAGGCAAGGTGGGCGTTGGGGACTGAACGAAGTCAGGGCCGGGGGGCGAGCGCGCGGGTCAGCTCGCGCCAGCGCGCGAGGGTCAGCGCCGTGTAGGGCCCGCTCTCCAGGCCATAGGCGCCCAGCGAGAAGCCGTCATTCCACTCCACGAGAGCGGTCTCCCCCGAGGAGAGCACGCCGAAGTCCACGGCGTAGCCCGCGGTGGCCTCCCCGGAGGTCTCCAGCAGACGAAGGGCCTCGCGCACGCGCGCCTCGTCGAGCGCGACGGTGGGGTCCCCCGCGTAGTGGCGGATGCCCACGGACGTGCCCTGCGCCACGAAGACGCGGTACTCGGTGCGCCACTGCACCACGTCCGAGCAGATGAGCGGCGTGGCGCGAGACGCCCTCTCGAGGAAGAGCAAATCATCGGCGCTCTGGAAGACATGCCCCGTGAAGCGCTTCCTGCGTCCCTGGGGCTTGGCGAACACGGGGGGACTGGAGACATCGAGCACCCTCGCGGTGAGCTCGCCCACCGTGCTGCTCCACAACCGGCGGTGGAGGAAGGGCGTGAGGCAGGAGGGATAGTCCCGGGTGGGGGGCGGCTCGATTCCGAGCTGCTTCAAGGCGCCCAGGACCGTGGGCACGTAGCCCGCGACGAGCGTGTCCGGGGTGAGCGGGAGCTGTCGCCGCTCCAGGCGCTTGGCGGTGAAGCACTCCGTGGGGATGCCCAGCGCGCGCAATCCCTCTAGCAGCAGGCGCATCTCCGGCTCCATCCGCCCGTGCGACTCCTCCTCGATGAAGGCTCGCGTCAATCCGTGCATGCGGTGCCTCAACCGCCCGCGCGCGCGAGCGGCGTGAGGATGTCCCGCCAGTGCGAGTAGAGGGAGAAGTGTCCTCCGCCCGGCAGGAAGTGGGGCACGGCGGTGGGGATGCGCGAGGCGAGATAGCGCCCCATCTGCGGCGGCACGATGCTGTCGCCGTCCCAGTACCAGAGGTCCACGTCGCGGCGGATCTCCTCGAGCGGGAAGTCCCATGGCGACGCGAGGATGTGGGCCTCACGGCGGATGCCCGCGACACCCTTGCGCGTGGCCTCGCGTCGCCAGCCCTGCACCTGCGCGGCGATGAGCGGGTCGGACAGCACGCGACGGTCATCCGGAGAGGCGTGGGCCATCACCGCGGCGAGCGCGCGGTCGGGGTTCGCGCGCACCTGTCGGTCGTGCATCACGAGCAGCGGGTGCAGCACCCACTCGGGCCAGGCCGCCATGGCGTAGGCGTTGCGGTAGTCGCGATTGACGCCCTCCATGCCGCCCGGGCGCTTGAGCGGCGAGGCGCCGGAGACGATGGCCGCGCGGAGGATGCGGTCGTCCAGGTGCCACGTGGAGACCGCGGCGTAGGGGCCACCCGCGGACACGCCGAAGAGGGAGAAGCGCCCGATGCCCAGCGCGTTGGCGAGCTGCTCCAGGTCGCTCGGGAAGTCGAGCAGCGTGCGGCCCGGTTGATGGTCGGACAGGCCGTAGCCGGGGCGGTCCGGCGTGATGAGGCGCACGCCGAGCCCGTGGGTGATGCGGTCATCCGGGTGGCGCATGTAGCGCGAGCCCGGGTTGCCGTGGATGAAGAAGACGGGGACGCCGTCCAGGTCCCCCGACTCCACGTAGGCGAGCCGTCGCCCGTCCTTCAGTCTCAGGGAGCCCTCGCGCACCTGCACGCCGGAGGTCCTGTTCGAGAACGCGGTGCTCATGACTCCATCGCTTTCGAGCGAGCGCCAATCCATTCGGCGATGGAGGGCCACACGTGGGTGGAGCCCTTGCTGGATGCGGACAGGCCGATGTGGCCGACAGGGTAGCGCCGCGTCTCGGCGTCCTTCGTGCCCACCAGCTTCACCAGGGGCTCGCTCATGGCGGGCAAGGCGATGGTGTCCTGCTCGGCGATGACGTTGAGCACGGAGGCCTGGATGCGTCCCAGGTCGATGTTCTCTCCGCCGACCTTCATGCGTCCCTGGTGGAAGAGGTTCTGCTGGTAGCAGTCCTTGATGTACTGGCGATAGACCTCGCCGGGGAAGGGTACGGGGTCTGCGCCCCAGCGCTCCATCGCGAGGAACGTGGTGACGAAGTCCGGGTCGTCGATGCGGCGGCACACCTCCAGCCAGCGGGTGACGCGCTGCACGGGCGCCACCATGAGGAAGCCGCTCTCCAGCACGGGCGTGGGCACGTTGCCGTAGGCGTCCACCAGCGAGTCCACGTCGAAGTGGTTGGCGGAGGTCCACAGCGTGTAGACGCCGCCCTTGCTGAAGTCCACGGGTGTGGCCTGCGCCACCAGGTTGCGGATGCCCTCGGGATACAGCGACGTGTACGCGAGCGCGAGCGTGCCGCCCATGCAGTAGCCGTAGAGCGTCAAATCCCGGCTCTTGCTGACCCGGAGCGTCCAGCGCACAGCGGTCTGGATGAGTCCGCCGAGCAGGTCTGACCAGGTGAGGCGCTCCTCTTCCTGGCCGGGGACGCCCCAGTCGATGGCATAGACGTCGAAGCCCTCGTTCGTGAGGTGCTCGATGAGGCTGCGGCCCGGCAGGAAGTCGAGGATGTACCAGCGGTTGATGAGCGAATAGACGAAGAGGATGGGCGTGCGGTGTCTCCGGCGGGGCGCGGCGTAGCGGAGCAGCCGCATGCTGCCGCGCGTGTACACGACGGTGTGGGGCGTGGCGCTGACGGGCGGCTCACGGACGCCGGACGCGCGCTCGATGAAGGGCTTGAGGTACGGGTACGGGTTGAAGGGGCGAGCCTTGAGCGCGTGGGCGACGGCTCGGGTGAGCTGGAGCTGGCTCGTGACGAAGGAGCGCAGGCGCTGGGGCGAGGAGGCGGTCATGGCGCGTCACCGGGCTTCTTCGCGGTGTCGGAGGCGGCCTCTTGTTTGTGGAGCAGGTCCACGACGACCTCCAACTGGGAGCCGAGGGCCTCGACCTGGTCGTTCACGCGGCGGAGCTGGTCGCGGAGGTTCTCGACCTCGGACGTGGTGGGCAGGCGCAGGGTGCGCAGCGCGCCTTCGACGAAGCTGTTGCGGCGGATGCGGGCGTTGAGGCCCTGGCGCATCACGGTGCCGCTGGCGCGCAGATAGGTGGGGCTCTCGGCGACGCGAGAGAGGGCGCGGGTGAGGCCCTGTTCGGCGCGGGTGAACACCTTGCCCGTGCGCGTCTCTGGATGGGTGAGGTGGCCCAGGAGCTTCAGGCTCCGGGCGAGGAGTCCCCGAGGAGGAGGCGGACGTTCCGAGTCGCTCATGCCCTTGAGGTTAGCTCAAGGGCGCGCGGGAGCGGAGCGTTCAGGGCTCCCAAAGTGAACCGAGGTTCATGTTTTGAGCGGTGAAGGGCTCCGCCCGGACATCGATGGTGCCGGTGTATGTGGCGCAGAGAATCCACCGCCCAGCCTCTAGCCGGTAGACCTCCAGTCGCTGCTGGCGTGGGTCCAATAGCCACAGGTGTCTCACGCCCGCGCGTGCGTACATGTTCATTTTCGCTCCCCGGTCCCTGGCCTTGGTGGAGGGGGAGAGAACCTCACACAGCCAGTCGGGAGCTGTCGTTATGCCTACGACCCTTGGAATCTCGGACAGGTGTTCGCGTCGCCAGGCGGCCAGGTCGGGCACGAGCACGTTGGTGCCCAGATGCAATTCAGGCTCTGGCATGAAGACCCATCCTCCTGGCCCCCGGAGGTTGGGTCTGCCGACGTAAGGGCCCAGTTCGAGGATCAGCTTCAGGGCCGCTATTGCGTGGTCGGGATGCGGACGCGGACTGACGTGCAGCTCACCGTCGATGATCTCCCCGACCACATGCTCAGGAAGCTCCTCGAGCGCTCGGTAGAGGCTCCTGTCGATGGGTGACTCGTCACTCATGTCGCCCCCAGGATGAGACTCCACCACCACCCGTGCAACCCGACCCCTGACCTCGTGCTGGATGTCCTCGTTCATCCGTTCAGCATGCATCATACCTCTGACATCCTCAATCAGACTGAGGACTCATCAGGTATGAGACCCGGAGACCATGAAAACTCCGGGCCCTTCCAGTCCGCTCAGCCCTGACGCTTCACCGCGAGCGGTCCGAAGGCCTGCGCCACGGGCATCAGCGACATCACGTTGATGTTCACGTGGGCGGGCCGCGTCGCCACCCAGTGCACGGTGTCCGCGATGTCCTCGGGCGTCAGTGGCTGCGTGTTGGCGTACACCGACGCGGCGCGGGCGTCGTCACCGCGGAAGCGGACGTTGGAGAACTCCGTGCCTCCCACGAGCCCCGGCTCGATGTCCGTCACTCGCACCGCCGTGCCCAGCAGGTCCGCGCGCAGGTTCAGGCTGAACTGCTGCACGAACGCCTTGGTGGCCCCGTAGATGTTGCCACCCGGATACGGATAGTCCGCGGCCACCGAGCCCATGTTCACGATGTGCCCCCGGTTGCGCGCCACCATCCCGGGCAGCACCGCGTGCGTGCAGTACATGAGCCCCTTCACGTTCGTGTCGACCATCACCTCCCAGTCCTCGAGCCTCGCCGACTGCGCGGGCTCCAACCCCAACGCCAGCCCCGCGTTGTTCACCAACACGTCCACCTCGGCGAACCCGGCGGGCAGCCCGTCGACCACCCGCTTCACCGCCTCGCGGTCCGTCACGTCGAGCGTCACCGGCAACAGCCGCTCCCCCAGCTCCGCGCGCACCTTCTCCAACAGCTCCGTGCGGCGTCCGGTGGCGATGACCCGCGCGCCCTCCTGGATGAAGCGTCGCGCGATGGCCAGGCCGAACCCGGCCGTGGCTCCCGTAACCAGCACGTTCATGACGTCTCCTTCGGATGCGTTGCCCGCGCTAGATGGCACGGCCCACCGGCTCGCGCACGGGGAAAGGCCCGCCCTTTCTCCACTCCACGGCTCGTCAGGGCCGGCTTCATGACGCGCCCCCGCTCGCACGCCCCCGCTCGGAGCGGGCTTCTCCCGGAGTGAAGTCTGCGTCTCCCTCTCGGGAATGAATCCGCCTTCATCCGCACACCTCATGAAAAAGTGAGGTGAATGCGAAGCCATCCGTGCATCAGCTCGGCTTCTTCGCGCTCCATGCAACCAGCTGGAATCCCATTTCTCGCCTTCTTCCCCTCCGGCCTGGCGAGCCTGGCTTGCCGTTGCATCGGGGAATGAACAGGGCGCGAGCCCCGATTGGCGGCCGTCCCCGCGAGCGCCCCACACGCCGCGACCCGCACAAGGAGTCCGACCGGATGCGCCAACGCTTACCGCTGATGACGGCTTGCTGCTCCGTGGCCCTGCTTGTCCTCCTCGCCTGCAATGGCAAGAGCGAGCTGACGCAGAACACGGGCTCGAGGCCGTCTCCGGACGGCACCCCCTCGACGGGCACCGGGGACCCACCCGCGCCCACGA